>JARBTU010000026.1 GCA_029240015.1 Oscillospiraceae bacterium
ATGATACGATGTTTAATAGCTTAGGCTACGTTCTTTTAGGGATATTATCATTCTTTTTTGTGTTTATTATTTCAGGTATATCATTTGTTCGGGAACGGTCAAGCGGTACGTTGGAAAGGCTGATGTTAACCCCTATTTCAAGGCTGAGCGTCGTGGCAGGATACACGGTAGGCTTTGGGATATTTGCCGCGATTCAAAGCATTTTGATTATTTTATATACGAAATATGCATTGGGGATAACGTTTGAGGGTCCGCTATTGTTGGCGATATTAATTATGATTTTACTTGCTTTTACGGCAGTCTCAATGGGAGCATTGGTTTCTATATTTGCCAACAGTGAATTTCAAGTCATGCAGTTTATTCCTGTCATTATCATTCCTCAGATGTTTTTTTCAGGGCTTATTCCAATTGATACACTGCCATTCGGACTTGGAAAACTTGCATATATCATGCCTGTATACTATGGCTGTACAGCGCTTGAAAATGTGATGATCAAAGGCTTTGGAATAGAGCAGATATGGCAGTATCTTTTAATACTCTTGGCATTTATCCTTGTACTCTTCATAATCAATACACTCGCGCTAAAAAAATACAGAAAAATTTAATTTAGAATATAAAAACAGCACCGTTTTAATAACGGCGCTGTTTTTGTTTATGTGTCATTTCATTGAATCTGTTATCCGAATAAATGGAAAGAAAGGAATAGCGTTGCCATGATGGAGGCCACCAAAGATACAACAGTTACCTGTGTGTTGATGGAAGGACCCGCGGTGTCTTTAAAAGGATCTCCAACCGTATCGCCCACCACAGCCGCTTTGTGGGCATCAGAGCCTTTTCCACCATCATTTCCTGCTTCAATATATTTTTTCGCGTTATCCCAAAGTCCTCCCGAGTTTGACATAAATAATGCAAGAAGAAGACCACTGACTATATTGCCGGTTAAAAATCCGCCGATTGCTTGCACTCCGCCGATAAATCCAACTAAAAGCGTGATCACGATGGACATCACACCCGCAGGAATCAGCTCTTTTAAAGCGCCTGTAGTTGCAATATCAATACATTTATCGTATTCAGGAACGACTCCTTCTTTTCCTTCTTTTAATCCGATGATTTCTTTAAACTGTCTGTGGATTTCGGCAACCATACGTTGTGCATTCCTGTCCACGCCCAGCATGAGCATTGCCGAAAATACTGCAGGAATCGCGGCACCGATTAACAATCCAAAGAATACAAGTGGATTCATAATATCAAAACCTGTAATCTGTGCCAGACCTTTTTCAATTGCCGCTAGGTTTACCTCACTCATGAATGCACCTAATAAAGCAATAATGGTAAGTCCAGCCGCACCGATGGCAAAGCCTTTTGTAACTGCCTTTACTGTGTTTCCCGCGCTGTCTAGTTCGTCGGTGATTTTTAAAACTTCATCGCCTAAATTTCCCATTTCGGCAAGACCTCTGGCGTTATCCACAATTGGGCCATAGGCGTCATTGGAAATAATCATGCCAACAATAGACAACATACCCATAGCCGCCATGGCAATCCCGAACATGGCGTATCCGGCACCTATTGGTGCACAAATGTTATAGGCAAGAAGAGCCGAAACGCCGATCCCAATCATAGAAGGCAAAACGCTTAAAAAGCCATATGATATGCCCGATAAAATCGTAAATGCGGGCCCTGACTTGGATGCCTTGGCCACATGGCGTACCGGATTTTTGTTGTCGTTCGTAAAATAATCGCTTGCGATGCCGATGATGAGCCCTACACCAAGACCAATGGCCGTAGCCCCCCATATGCGCCATTCAAAGTCGAACAGCCATGTGGCGCCAGCCGTTAAAGCCGCAAAAATAGCGGTCGTAATATATGTACTGCTGTTTAAAGCTTTAGTAGGGTCGCCTTTTTTACCCATACGGGCAGATAATACGCCGATGGCGGACGCTAACAGTCCCAAGGCGGCATAACAGAAAATCATTTTTGTATTTTGCATCGCGTTTCCGGTTCTGTCAAGTGCCATTCCCATTACCAATGCGGCAGACATTGATGCAACGTTTGAGTCAAATAAATCTGCACCCATACCGGCAACATCACCCACATTATCGCCTACGTTGTCTGCAATAACTGCGGGATTTCTTGGGTCGTCTTCAGGAATACCAAGCTCAACTTTTCCTACAAGATCAGCGCTGATATCCGCAGTTTTGGTGAAAATACCTCCACCTGCTTTTGCGAATAATGCCAAGGAGCTTGCTCCAAAGCTGAATCCAAGCACAGCGCTGGAGTCTTTTGTAATCATATAAACAAGTGTTACGCCCAGTAAGCTGCTTCCCACTACTGCCATACCCATTACGGAACCGCCTCTGAACCCAACAAGAAAAGATGGCTTTATTCCTTTTGTGGCGGCTTCTGCGGCTTTAACATTTGCAATGGTTGCTACTTGAATACCAACTTTCCCTGCAAGCGCGGAAAGAGCGGTCCCCAAAATATATGAAACAGCCATTAATACATTTTCGTTTGGTGAGCCCATCCAGATCGGTTGTGGTAAAAAGACCAGGATAAGCAGAGCAACGACTCCTGCAAAACGGCCGAGAACGCCATACTCACGAGCCAGAAAAGTGTTGGAACCTTTTTTGATATGATTGCCAATTTCTTCGATTCGTTTGTTGGAGGAATGTCGTGATTTGACCCAGTGATAAAAAAAGGCAGCTACGCCAAAGGATAATAATGACACCAAGATTGCCAGGATAAAAAAGACGTTTTCGCTAAGTTCCATTGAGATTCGCTCCTTTGATGTTTATTTATTCATTTGTTGCCACAGATTTATTTGATGTTTTTCATGAAGGGTTACAACATTCTCTGGGCAACAAATAGTACAAAAAACCACAAAATTCATTAAAATTTTCTAATAATATATAAAATTTTAAGTAATTTTATTATTTTTCAACAATATAAATGATAAAATAATAGGCAAAATAGGAGCTCAAATATTTTGGATATAAAATAAATCACATCCATACGGTAATGAATTTCACTACTATATGGATGTGATTTTTGAAAAGTTTTAATGTTAGTTGTTTATAAACATAAAATTAGTGATGAGGGAATTCGATTACTTGCTCTACAGCTTTGGTGACCGCCACCAATATATGGGTCTGATTGTTTACTTCTGTTGCTGTTAGCTCTGAAAACAAAGCACCTTCTTTGGTGGTAACATATTTTGGTTCCAAATCGTTTAATGCTAATGCACACGCGTTGAGGTAACAGGTCTCACAATCGCATGCACCAAGTTTTTCAATATATTCTCGCACTTGCAGTTTGACAAGGTCTTCAGTAACATTTGTAAGAAGTAGTGGTTCTTTTATCATTGTGAAATTATTTTTGCTCAATTTAACACCTCCTGTCTTGAATGCCTCATATAAAGACATTATGCATAGCCTAAAATAAAAAAATACTTATGTATTTGAAAAGTCCGGAAATAATATAATTAGTGAATAATTAAATGTCCTATACACCTAAAATAGAATTTATTGTAAGTATACCATAATATTTATTATAGTTCAAATGAGCGACAACAATTTATAACGTTTGTTCTGAACCTCTTGAAGTCAAACCATTTATATCGTACAATATAACATTATAAAAACAGTGCAATTTGAAGATTAAATTATCGAGCGTATAGTATTTAACAGAGAATAGATGATGGGAGACGAAAGTATGGCTGTCACATTACGGTATTTATGCAAATATGCGAAAGAGAACTATGGGATGAAGCTATTATGCGGAGAGAGCAATATGGACAATCTGGTTAGCTGGGTACATATGCTGGAAGATCCCGAAACAGCCACTTTTCTTCATGGTCAGGAGCTTATTTTTTCAACAGGAATCGGACATGATGACACAAATTGGTTCGTGGATTTTGCTAAAGGACTGGTAGAGAATCAGTCCAGCGGATTGGTGATTAATTTAGGCCCTTATGTTCAATCTGTGCCGGAAGAACTAATTGCATATTGTAACGAGGTGAACTTTCCTCTTTTTACGATTCCGTGGAAAACCAGGATTGTAGACATTACCAACGACTTCTGCCGCAGAATCATTAAATCCGAGGAAAATGAGGTAACTGTTTCGGGAGCTTTCAGGAATGCTATTTATTTCCCGGAAAAAGTTTTGGAATATCGCCCTGTTTTGGAACGCAGGGAATTCGACTTGGATGCAGAATTTTGCATTATGGCAATATCCCTTCACACACCGTCTCAGGATGACTTTCCCGAATATGATAAAACCGTCAGGTTGCATCTAACAAAGATATTATACAACTACAGTGATCGATGCAATATCTTTAGGCAAGATAAATATCTAATCGTAGTGCTGCAAAATTTTCCTCAGAACATTATGGAAAGTTCTCTGGATCGTTTAAATGAAGTATGTCATTATGGGGATGATCGTTATAAAATACGTGCTGGGATCGGCATCAACGACGTTGGCATCGCGTCTCTCCCTAAGAACTATAAGCGGTCGATTGCTCTGCTGAAAATTGCGGAAAAACAAAATCAAACCAGAATATCTTATTCGGATGTGGGTTTTTATCAGCTTCTTATAGAAATTGAAGATATCAATGTACTAAAACGGTTTTATGAAGATACACTGGGACAACTGGAAGCATACGATAAAAAATATCAGACCGATTATCTTTCTACTCTAAAAAATTATCTTGATAATAACGCCAGTGTTCAGGAAGTGGCGAAAGAATCGTTTGTACATCGGAACACAATAAACTATAAAATTAAAAAAATCAAAGAAATTCTTCAGTGTGAGTTGACTTATCAGGATGGGGTAAAACTTCTGTTGGCTTTTCAGGCAAAAGAACTGCTGTAACAAAAGGTTGAAAGTCAAGGTGTGCTGCAGCACAATTTATTTTGTGCTGCAATTTGTTGAACAAAAAGAAAAATGTGATAGTATGTATATATAAGCAAAAGTTGAAGACGGCAAAGGGGCCTGTTGGTAATTAATTACCGACGGGTCCCTTTTTGATTTTATAATTGGAGTGATTTGTGATGGAATTAAAGCTAACAACAGTCAAAGAGATCTGCGACACATCAAAGAAGCATAACCTGCATTCTTGGAGCACCCAAGGAGGATTAGCTCCTAAAGTCATGGTAGGCGGTGAGGGAATATACTTTTGGGACGGCGAAGGAAAACGTTATTATGACATGTCTTCTCAATTGGTGAACTTAAACATTGGATACGGGAACAAAAAGGTTATTACAGCGATTCAGGAACAAGCAGAAAGACTAGCGTTTTCTGCGCCGTCTTTTGCAATAGACGTAAGGTCAGAACTGGCAAAAACCGTTGTGGAACTGGCTCCTGATAATATGGAAAAAGTCTTTTTTACCCTGGGGGGAACAGATGCAAACGAAAATGCCATCAAGATTGCAAAGATGGTAACAGGACGGAATAAGATTTTTTCCAGATACCGTTCTTATCACGGCTCCACTTACGGTGCGGCGAATCTTACAGGAGAGCCGAGAAGATATGCTTGTGAACCGGGAATCCCGGGATTCGTTAAGTTTTTTGACCCTTACACATATCGTTCTTTGGTTCCTTTTGAAAGTGAAAAGGAAGCCACAAAATATTACATAGCACAACTGAGAGAGCAGATCATATACGAAGGACGTAATTCTGTAGCGGCAATCTTTTTAGAAAGTATTACAGGAAGCAATGGTGTCATCATTCCACCGGAGGGATACTTGCAAGGAATCCGTGAGATTTGTGATGAATTTGGAATCATGATGGTTTGTGACGAGGTTATGACCGGTTGGGGAAGAACGGGAGAATGGTTTGCTGTGAATCATTATGGCGTAAAACCGGATATGATTACTTTCGCAAAAGGAATCACTTGTGGATATGCACCGATTGGCGGTGTTATCGTAAGCAAACAGATTGCGGATTACTTTGATAAAAATTTCCTAAGCTGCGGGCTCACCTACTCCGCCCATCCATTGGGTTGTGCCGCAGGAATCGCAACAATCGAGTATTACAAAGAAGCAGGGCTTATCAAGCAGGCAAAAGAACGGGGTGTATTGTTAGGGAAACTGCTGGAAGATATTAAACAAAAGCACGCCTGTGTGGGAGATGTACGGTATATGGGATTGTTCTCCGCTATTGAGCTTGTAAAGGACAAAGAAACCAAACAGCCTCTTGTAGAGTACGGGCAGGACCCGGAGATGATTATGAAAAAGATTATTGGACGGCTGGGAGAAAAAGGTTTTTATACTTATTCACATGAAAACTCCTTAATCGTAGCACCGCCGCTGATTATCACGGAGCAAGAGTTAAGGTCTGCGATGTCTATTATGGACGAAGTGTTGGAAGAAGTAGACCAAATGGTGCAATAAGGAGAGTATATGAACTACATACAATATATGCCTACTAAGGTCATAACGGGAAACGAATGTGTTGTAAACAACAGCAATCTTTTTAAGTCTTTGGGTAAAAAAGCACTAATTGTGACAGGAACACATTCTGCTAAAGCTAACGGTTCCGAACAGGATGTAAAATCCGCTTTGGATGCGCAAGAAATTGAATATGTTGTGTTTGATAAAGTCATGAGCAACCCTACCATCTCTTGTGTTTACGAGGGAGCTTCTGTGGCAAAAGCAAACGGCGCAGACTTTGTGATTGCCATAGGAGGAGGCTCTCCTATGGATGCGGGGAAAGCCATTGCACTGTTAGCGGCACAGGATATTGATGAGGAAAGCTTGTTCAGCGGTCAATATGAGAATAAAGTTTTGCCAATGGCTTTTATTCCTACTACGGCCGGAACGGGATCAGAAGTAACCCAGTATTCGATTTTAACCAATGATAGAGCACAAACCAAGACCAGTATTGCAACGGAGATTTTGTTCCCGACCGTCGCTTTTTTAGATCCGAAATACATGGAGAAGCTGGGGGTTACCACAACAATCAACACTGCGATTGATGCACTATCCCATGCAGTAGAAGGGATGCTGTCTGTGAAGGCATCTACCATTACCAATGCATTGGCATCCGAAAGTATTCGAATGATTATGTCCTGTGTTCCGAAGATGAAAAAAGCGTTGGAATTTTCATTGAGTGCTCAGTTTGACCTCCAAGATCGGGAGCAGTTATTACAGGCATCCTTTATGGCGGGTGTGGTTATTGCCCAAACAGGGACGACTGCTGTACACGCAATGGGGTATTCTCTTACTTATTTTAAGGATATTGATCATGGCAGAGCGAATGGGATTCTTCTTGGAGAGTATTTAAAGCTGGTTGAAAAAGAGCAGCCTGAATTATCCAAAAGAATTATAGGCGCAATGAGCCTTTCTTCCGTCGATGAGTTGATACGAATCACAAATGAACTTTTTGGAGAAAAAGAAAAAATTACTGCGGAAGAGTTTGATAAATACAGCAAAATGGCGATACAAACAAGAAATATTGTAAACTGTGTAGTAAAACCTACAGAAGAAAACATCAAAGAAATGTTTACAAAATCTTTTTTGTAACAAACAAATAGATAATTTTTATTGATAAACGGAGGTGTTTAGGTTGGACGCCATTCAAAGTGTAATTAATCGATTATCGGAAGAATTAAAGCCGGACGTTGTAGATTTTTGCCGGAGGCTGATTCGTGTACCGGCACTTTCCGGCGAGGAAAAAGGGGTGGCGGATCTTTATTTGGCAGAGATGGAAAAACTGGGATATGACAGAAGTTTTCGAGATGAATGGGGCAACGTCATCGGAGTTATAGAAGGCAACGAACCGGGACCATCGATTATGTATAACGCGCATTTAGACCATGTGGACACAGGAGATTACAGCGAATGGGGAGGGTATGACCCATACGGTGCTGAGATTGATATCAGCGAAATGGAGAATCAAGACAGGGATGGATATGAGTCCGTTGAAGTAATTCATGGGCGTGCGGCTGCGGATGTAAAAGGTGGAGGCGCCTGCCAAATCTATTCGGGAAAGATATTAATTGAACTCAAAAAGCTCGGGTATCCTGTCAAAGGACGCTATATCTTTACAGGAGTGGTTCTGGAAGAACCGGCAGAGCAACTGGGAATGATTAAACTGATTGAAGATACTTTCCCTAAAGAGGGAATCACCTATGACGGTGTTGTCTCTTGTGAGGCAACTTCATTAAAGCTGTATCTGGGGCATCGCGGAAGAGTGGAGTTAAGAGTCACCGTGTCAGGCGTTACCTCGCATGGAAGCGCACCGTGGCTTGGCATTAACGCAGTCAATAAATCAACAGCATTGATTGATAAAGTGGAAGAGTTTATGGCTTTGAATCATGGGTCAGATAAAGACCTCGGTAACTCCAGTATTGCACTGACCATTATTAATTGCACGCCGGGAGCAATGTGCATTGTCCCGGACAGGTGCCATATTACATATGACAGGCGATTTGTTCCGGGGGAGACCTATGATGGATGTGTAGCAGAGATACAGGGAATTGTTGATGAATTGTCTGCTTCAGACCCTGATTTTAGAGCAACGGTGGAAATCACAACGATTCCGAGAACGACCTATACAGGACGCACAGTAGCGATTCCGAATGTGAAAGAAGCATGGAAAATAAGTAAGGAACATCCCTTTATCAAAGCAGCAGCGGCAGGACTTATTGTCGCGGGTCAGCCTGTTAAATACGGATACTGGGACTTCGGAACCGATCTTTCGGTCATCAGCGGACGGGAAAAGAAGCCCGCAATCGGCTATTCTCCAATGCAGGAGTTTTATTGCCACAGACCGATTGATAAAGTAAGAATCGACTATATGATCAAAGCGTTGGAGGGCAATGTGTCCATCTTTTTGGAATTGACACAGCTTGGTCCAAAAGACTTTGAATTATAATAATAACCCTTAGAGAAAGGTGTGAAAACAAAGTGGGTATTTTAGATGAGAAAATAACTTCAATCATAAAAGAGACTGCGGAAGAATTGTATCCTGATATGGTAGCGTTTGCACAAAAACTGGTGCAAACTCCGAGTATCAGCGGAACTGAAAAAGCCTTGGCGGATTTAGATTTGGAGGAAATGAAAAAGCTTGGTTACGACGAAGTTTTTCGGGATGACCATGGAAATATTGTAGGTCTTGTCAAGGGGACTGAATCGGGACCGACGATTATGTATAACTCCCATATGGACCACGTAAGCCCGGGTGATGCAGCTAACTGGGAAGGGTATGACCCATATGGCGGGCTGATCGATATTTGTAAAGTAGATACACAGGATAAACATCCTGACGAAGCAGAGTGTATTCATGGCCGTGGTGCTTCCGACGTAAAATGCGGAGAAGCCGTTCAGATTTACGCGGGCGGACTTTTGGTGAAGCTCCGTGAAAAAGGCATCCCGGTTAAAGGAACTTTTATGTTTGTCGGTGTGGTTCAGGAAGAACCGGCTGAAATGGTTGGAATGCTCCACTTGGTGGATAAAACATTGCCTCAAAAAGGGTTGACTTATGATGCAATGGTATCATCGGAAGCCACTTCACTTAAACTTTATTGCGGTCACAGAGGTCGTGTGGAGATGTTGATTACCGTATACGGAAGAACTTCTCACGGAAGCGCGCCGTGGCTTGGCATCAATGCAATCTATAAGGCGATACCTTTAATTACAAAAATAAAAGATGAATTATATCCTTCCTTGCCAATCGATTCCGATTTGGGTCAGGCTTCTGTGTCTTTGAACATTATTGAATGTTCTCCCGGCGCATTGTCTATTGTACCTGATAAATGCATGCTTTCTTTGGACCGCAGAACGCTTCCGGGGGAAACTGCCGAAACTGCTATTGAGCAGATACAGGAAATTATCGACGATTTAAGCAGCAAAGACCCTGAGTTCAAAGCGGATGTCATCGTAAAAAGTGCAATAGAAACCTCTTACACAGGAGTTTCCTACGAAGTGGACAAAGATATGAGCCCTTGGAAAATTAGCAGAGAGCATGGATTTGTTCAAGCGGCGGCGGAAGCACTGGAATCAGTGGAACAGAAGGTCCAATACGGCTATTGGGACTTTGGAACCGATGCCAGCAAAACTTGCGGTATAGATAGGAAACCTACTATCGGGTATTCTCCTATGCAGGAGCAGTATGCGCATACCCCTTATGATAAATGCCGAACCGATTTCATGAAAACTGCACTGATAGGGAACGTAGCTATTTACTTAAATACTTCTTCCGCTGGGGAAGAAGCTTATCAAAAAGTTGAGTGGTAAGAATATTGGTCAGGAGGGAATGAAATGGATTTAATCATTAAAAACGGCACAATTATTTCTCCTACAGAAAATTATCAGGCAGATATTGCTGTAAAAGACGGTAAAATAGAGGCGATTGGCAAAAACTTTTCGGAAGACGGCGCAAAAGTGGTAGATGCAAAAGGAAAACTGATTTTGCCCGGCGCCATTGATGTACATACGCACTTGGCAATGCCTTTTGGCGGGACGGTATCGGCAGACAGTTATCTTGCGGGAACGAGAGCTGCCGCCTGTGGCGGTGTCACAACGGTATTTGACTATCCGATGCAGAGAAAAGGCGGAACCATCCTTGGTGTAATCAACAAGAAAAAAGCCATTTGCAGTGAGGAAGCTTGTGTGGATTATGCGTTTCATTGCTGTATAACCGATTTGAATGACGGGGCAATATTGGACGAAATGGAGCAGGCAGTAAAAGAAGGAATCACTAGTTTTAAATGCTTCTTTGTTTATAAAAAAGAGGGAATGATGGTGGATGACGGAACGTTCGCCAAGATTCTGACAAGAGGAAAAGAAATTGGCGCAGTTATTAACATTCATGCAGAGAATCCGGATTTAATTGACCTAAATATTGAGCGTTTCAAAAAAGAAGGAAAAACCTCGCCGTGGTATCATTATCTCAGCCGACCGGAATTTGTAGAAGCAGAAGCGGATAAAAGAGCTATTCACTGGGCAAAAAATCTTGACGCGCCGCTTTATATTGTGCATATGGCAGACAAAGAGGGTTTGGAAGCCGCGATTGAAGCCAGAAAAGAAGGATATGAGGTTTATGTGGAAACCTGCCCTCAATATCTTGAGTTTACATGCGATGTGTATAAACGGGAAGACGGAAGAAACTTTGTTTGTTCTCCGCCGATGAAAGGAAAAGAAAGCCAGGATGCTCTGTGGCATGCGATTAAAACGGGGGGAATCGATACGATTGCAACGGACCATTGCCCTTTCCAAAGCTATGAAAAGGATTGGGGCAAAGATGATTTTACTAAAATTCCCAATGGTTGTGCTGGAGTTGAAAATTTGTATCCTTATATGCTTTCTGCAGCAAATGAGGGGAAGATTTCTTTTAACAAAGCTGTAGAGTTATGTGCGAGTAATCCGGCAAAAATTTTTGGCTGTACACAAAAAGGTTCTCTTACGGTAGGAAAAGACGCTGATATTGTGGTTTATGACCCCCAAAAAGACTTTACCGTTTCAGTAGACAATATGCATTCTGATTATGACCATACCATTTGGGAGGGTAAGCAGTTTAAAGGATATCCTGTAATGACTTTTTTAAGAGGAAATCTGGTTTATCAAAACGGTGAATTTGTAGGAAAACCGGGATTGGGCCAATTTGTAAAACGAGTTGGAAAGAGATAGTTTTAATCTTTTATTAAATGATAGATAGGAGGATGTCACTTGCAGGTAAGAGCATTAAATGATTTTTCAGCAAAAAACGAATCAGACAGCTGTTTGCTTTGCCACGATGCACCCTGTATAAAAAGATGTCCCCATGGGATAGATTCCGCAAAGATTATCCGCTCTCTTCGGTTTGAAAATATAAGCGGAGCGGCAAAACTTGCGGCAGACAGTGATGTGTGCATGGTATGTGCGGAGAAAAGCTGCATGGAAGCTTGTGTCAAAGGCAGGGTGGATGATCCAGTCAAAATTCCACAGCTTGTTGAATATGCAGGCCGTTTGAAACAAAATTTTAGCAACACCTCAAAAATAGATTTAGGAATCGAATTTTGCGGAATCCCGTGTGAGAATCCATTCTTTTTATCATCTTCTGTTGTGGCGAGCAACTATGAAATGGTCGCCAAAGCGTTTGAGATGGGTTGGGCGGGCGCAGCGTTCAAAACGATAGGCACATTCGTTCCACAGGAAGTATCACCCAGATTTGCGGCAATCCGAAAGGAAGGAAATTCTTTTGTAGGCTTTAAAAACATCGAACAGATTTCAGACCACACATTGGAGGAAAATCTGAACTTTTTAGGAAGACTTAAAAAAGATTATCCTACCAAAATCCTTATTGCGTCTATCCTGGGACAGGATGAGGAAGAATGGACATACTTGGCTCAGAAAGTCACCGAAGCCGGTGCAGACATCATAGAATGCAATTTTTCCTGTCCGCATATGACGGGAGAAGGATTGGGCTCTGATGTGGGTCAAAATCCCGAGTTGGTTGCTCTTTATACGAAAGCAACAATAAAAGGAACACATCTTCCTGTTCTGGCTAAAATGACCCCCAATATTGGCAATATGGAGGTTCCTGCAATTGAAGCGATGAAAGCCGGTGCTACAGGTATCGCAGCAATCAACACGATCAAAAGCATTATGAATGTCCATTTGGATGCATATATTTCGGAACCTCAGGTGGACGGGAAGTCTTGTGTGGGAGGATACTCGGGAAAAACGGTAAAACCCATTGCATTAAGATTCATTCATGATATGAAAAAACACTCCTATTTAAAAGATACCCCAATCAGCGGAATGGGCGGTATCGAAACTTGGAAGGACGCGGCGGAATTCATGGCACTGGGGTGCGAAAATCTTCAGATTACGACTTCTGTTATGCAGTATGGCTATCGAATCATTGATGATTTGATAGAGGGACTCTCCTCTTATTTGGCGGAAAAAGGGTTGTCTTCTGTTCAGGAAATGGTGGGTGTCGCTTTACCAAAACTGGTGCAGGCGGATCAGCTGAATCGTCATTCGATATTATATCCTAAGATTAACAAGACCAAATGTATAGGCTGTGGCAGATGCTATCTGTCCTGCTTTGACGGAGGACATCAGGCACTGGTGATGGAGGATGAGAAACCAAGGCTTTTGCCCAAATTATGTGTGGGATGTCATCTTTGTTCCGTAGTATGTCCGATAGGGGCGATTTCTCCGGGCGCAAGAGTTGAACTAAAACAATAAAAGGATTTTTAAGAGAGAAACTGCAAAGGCGCAGAAGATAGGATTCTTCTGTGTGCTTTTTTTTTATAGGAGGTTAATTTTATGAGTAATGCTGAGATTCAAATCAAAAATGTTAGTATGGCATATGCAGGAAAAAACGGTGAAGATATTGTTGCACTGAATGATGTAAGTTTAGATATCAAAGAAGGGGAGTTCATCTCATTGCTGGGACCATCCGGATGTGGAAAAACTACCTTACTCCGCATCATTGCCGATTTGCTGCAGCCGACTTCGGGAAGCGTTTCAATATTGGGACAGTCGCCTCGGGAAATCCGATTACAGAAAAAATACGGAATCGTGTTTCAAAGCCCTGTTCTTTATGATTGGAGGACAATCAGAAGGAACATCTGTATGCCGATGGAAATTATGGGGATTCCCAAAAAAGAAAGAACATCAAGAATCGATAAAATGCTGGATCTCGTAGGACTGCAGGATTTTGGATATAAATATCCGTTTGAGCTAAGCGGAGGGATGCAGCAAAGAGTCGGGATTGCAAGAGCATTGGCGCTGGATCCTGACTTTCTCCTGATGGATGAACCATTTTCGGCACTCGACGAATTTACGAGAGAGAAGCTAAACGAAGATTTGCTTAGTGTGTGGAGCAAGACCCATAAAACGGTTATCTTTGTTACGCATAATATCCCCGAATCGGTCTTCTTGTCTGACCGCGTTGTGGTGCTGTCCCCTCATCCGGGTAGGGTATCCGCTGTTGTTGATATCAACTTGCCTCGTCCTCGTGAAAATGCTATTCGAGAAACGCCGGAATTTTATGAATATGTGGCTAAGATTAGAAGAAGCTTTGAGGGGGTATAGGCGTGACAGTGGATATAGATAAAAAAGAGAGAAGGCTTGTTGCCGCTGTTTGGATCGTCGGGATTCTCGTCTTGTGGGAAGTTTTATCTTACATACTGAAAAATGTAGTTGGAGATTCAATGGCTTCCATGAAGTTACCTTATCCTCATGCGATTGTGATTACCTTCTTTCAAAATTGGAAGATGTTGCTGGAAGCAGGAGCAATCACCTTTTCAAAAGCGGCGGTTGGATTTGGTTTTGGGGCGGGAATAGGAATTCTGCTTGCTGTTTTGATGAGCCTATCAAAAACGGTGGAGAAAATAGCTTTCCCTTATCTCATCGTTTCGCAGATGATCCCGGTTTTAGGGCTTGCACCTATTATTTTTAACATCGTAAGAGATATGAACACTTCGAGAATTATCATAGCCGCTTACATCACATTTTTTCCCGTTGCGGTAAACATGCTCAGTGGATTAAAGAGTGTGGAGCAAGAGAAAAAAGACCTCCTTTATTCTATTGCGACTCCAAAATATCAGGTGTATTACAAGTTGATGTTTCCGTTTTCCATGTCGTACCTGTTCACAGGGTTGAAAATTACGGCGCCAATGGCGGTCACGGCTTCCATTTTGGTTGACATGCTGGGTTCCAGCGGTGGAATCGGGGTAAAAATTCTTTATTCTTTATACTCGGGTTCTAACGATATCTTTTGGGCCGCGGTGGTTACCAGTGCTTTTATGGGAATCATCAGTTATTATATCGTCGCTTT
>JARBTU010000253.1 GCA_029240015.1 Oscillospiraceae bacterium
CCTATAATAATCTTTAAATATTAAATTTATGTTAAGGTAATTAAATTTTATGGAAAAAACCGTATGCTTTTCCGGACACCGACCTGAAAAAATTGATAAGTTTCAACATGATTATGGTGATAAAGTTGAATATGTCAAAAAACAGCTTTATGAAAGCATTCTTTGTGCCATCGAGAATGGATTTACCTGTTTTTTAACCGGCATGGCTCGCGGGGTCGACATTTATGCCGGTGAAATTGTCATGCTTTTAAAACAACGTCATCCGGATATCAAGTTAGTCTGTGTTGTTCCTTACGAAGGACATGCTCAGGGTTGGTCGTTCGTATGGAAAGAACGTCATAATGCCTTAATTCACCATTGTGATGAAGTAAGGATTTTAAGCGAAAAATTCCACAAAGGTTGTTTTAATAACCGTAATGAATATATGGTGGATCATTCTTCTCTGCTCATTGCTGTTTTTAATGGTCAAAAGAGTGGAACCGCCAACACGATAAATTATGCAAAATTAAGCAACAAACAGGTTAACATCATCAAAATCCCCATTGATTAACCTGGTACATTAAAAAACGCAACCCTTTGCTCGGTTGCGCAGTTGCAGTATTTTATTTTCTACGCGTATAGCATAAGCTACTTCTTTTTCCTTTTGGTCTTTGTTGTGATTAGGGTAAGTCCAACAACATTTACAACGATTGAAATTGCAACCAAAACGAATGACACGCCGGTCTCGGCAAAAAGCAATAAGGCGATGCCAACAATCAACATGATGATTCCGATCACAAGTGCTATTGCACCAATCAATTTTAAATTCATGTTCTATATCCGTCCTTTCACTTTTCAAAACGCTAATATAAATATACTATAAAATAAGCTATAATACAACCGTTTTTTGTCATTTCTAAACGATTCCAGTATACCTAGCTACTTTTTCTCCATTTTAATAATACAAAATGTAATTTTATTGCAAAATATACGAGTTTTCAACGTTTTCAACATAGTTTTCAACGTTAGATACGAAAAATAGGCAAAAAAATTGACGAGCTACGGGCTCGCCACAAGATGAAAAAATATGGAGTTAATTATAAAGGAGGGGGATTGACATGGAAACAAATGTTTCCATGCTTTAAGTATATCATGATACATCCCATAAATTGTTAATTTATTATGAACTATTTGAAAAAGCCGTCGAAATTGCACTTTTTTCATAATTATGGTTATTGTTTTAATAGGATTCAAGGCTTCCTATTGCCTTTGTTTGTGATTTAAATTCCGTTTTGTTTTGAATTTGAGCATTATTGTTCCGCAATTGTTTGTTCGTCTATGAAAACGTTGCTTATAGCATTAATATCGCAATGTGTTTCTTTTTATATACTCTCCCGTAATGCTCTGATTGAGACAGTCACATTTAAGTATTTATGATCAAAATCAAAATTTTATTCACAATTATTATTATTTTAGCGCTTTTAAATGTTATATATATTAATTTTTTAACAAAATATACACAAGAATATTGTAAAAATCGACAATAAAAACTATTTTTCGACTTTTGCCTTTCTCAGCTTCAAAAAAAATTCCGTTAAGAGTTTCCCACAGTCTTGCTGCAACAGTCCTCCAAAGATTTGTGGCTTATGATTAAACGGGTTTTCGAAAATATTAATAACAGAACCGCAACAACCTGCTTTTGAATCAAAAGCTCCGAAAAACAAGTTTTTGATTCTGGAATTGATGATTGCCCCGCTGCACATCGGGCAAGGCTCCAGCGTGACATAAAGGTCACATTCATGCAGGCGCCATCCTCCAAGCCTCTTGCACGCATCTTCAATCGCTATCAGCTCAGCATGTGATGTTGCAAGCTTTTGAGTCTCCCTCTTGTTATATCCTGACCCAACGACCTCATTGTCTTTAACAACTATGGCCCCAATAGGAACTTCGCCTATTTCTTTAGCCAACAGAGCCTGCTCTATCGCAAGTCTCATAAAATACTCATTTGACTTTTCCATCATTTCACCAGAACTTTATAAAATTTGAAAGCTTGTGATCACTTTAAACAGTAAATAAGCAATCGTCACGAGCATTCCCACAGAAGAAAAGCAGATTCTGATTTTCATAGAAACGCCGAGTGTAGACTCTCTGTTTATCAGTTTAAAGGCATTCTTATCCCACACTTTAAACACGACAAACGCCAAAATCCCAAAAAGAATAAATAAAAAGTTGAGTCCGAGACTAATAATGATTGCCTGCTCTTGAGGGAAATTCGTTGAAATGAGCGTTAGAACAACCGACAAAGCATTATTGGTGAAATGCAAAATGATTCCCGTCCAAAGAGAGCCTGTTCTTAACACAAAGTATCCTATAAACAACCCCAGAACAAACGCATTAAGCCCTTGGACCAAGTTCTGATGCATGAGCGCAAACACAACGGAAGAAACGACAAGTGCCACGCTGTCCCCATATTTTCTTAGTGAGTGCATAATTAATCCGCGACAAAAAAATTCTTCAAAAAAAGCGGCGCAAACCGTCATCAGCAGTGAATATATAATAAAAGCGCTCTGCTGCGTCGGGGGTGTAAAATCCGGTATTTTAGGCTCCAATCCAATAAGAGAAAAGATTTGATAGATGATGTTGATTACAATTGTGGAAACTGTCAGCAACCCAAGCAGCATTGGGATGGAAAGGATGGAAACAGAAGCCTTTGGTGCTTTAAACAGAACCGAGAGCT
>JARBTU010000027.1 GCA_029240015.1 Oscillospiraceae bacterium
GATTTTGAATAATGGATTTCGAAAATCAAATGAAACAATATGTTGATGATATTGATAATGCGCTAAATCAATTTATTGTCGCTAAACATACGGACCAGCAGATTGTCGTGGATGCCATGAAGTACAGCATCCAGGCAGGTGGGAAAAGAATTCGCCCGACATTGACACTTGAATTTTGCAGGGCATTTGGCGGAGAGATGAAAAAAGCGTTCCCCTTCGCTGCCGCAGTGGAAATGATACACTGTTATTCTTTAATCCATGACGATTTACCTTGTATGGATGACGATGACATGCGGCGCGGCAAGCCTTCCTGTCATATTCAGTTTGGGGAAGCAAATGCTTTGCTGGCAGGAGATGCATTATTGACGCTGGCGTTTCATACAATCACCAATTCTCCAAAAACACATGGAGCCGATGCGAATTCTGCGCTAAAAGCGGCTGTTTTATTATCTGAAAATGCTGGCATTAACGGGTTGATTGGCGGTCAAGTTATTGATCTTGAATCAGAGGGAAAAGTTATTAGAGAAGCAACGCTTGAAAGACTTCATGAACTCAAAACAGGTGCATTAATTAGCGCTGCATGCGGATTAGGAGCAATCGCCGCAAACGCTTCTCCGGAAAAACTTCAAATGGCAAAAGATTTCGGCGTGTATTTGGGGCTTGCTTTTCAAATCATCGATGATATTCTTGATGTTACCGGAGATGAGACAACACTGGGAAAACCAATAGGAAGCGATGATTCCAATCAAAAAACCACCTATGTAACACTGTATGGGCTGGATAAGTCCAAACAAATTGCAGAGGAATATTCAAAAAAAGCGATACAAGTTTTGTCCGACATAGATGATAATA
The DNA here is from genome assembly GCA_029240015.1 of Oscillospiraceae bacterium. GTDB lineage: Bacteria > Bacillota > Clostridia > Oscillospirales > Ruminococcaceae > JARBTU01. The sequence continues at coordinate 853 of JARBTU010000027.1, forward strand.
GATTTTTATTAACACTTACGGAAAAATTGCTTAACAGGAATTATTAGAAGAAAAAATATAGCGAATAACGCTCAAGAAGTATTTATTTGGAGGTCGTAAATGGAAAATTTACGTCAACTTTTGCATAATTACGTTTTAACCGTGGCCATGGTTTCGTGGATTACGGCACAGATTCTAAAGACGCTTTTGTCGTTTTTAAAGACAAAAGAATTTAATGCCGAAAGACTGGTTGGTGCGGGTGGAATGCCAAGTGCGCACACAGCGACAGTTTGTGGTCTTGTTATTGCTGTTGCGAAGAAAGCCGGACCGAATTCTCCTGAATTTGCCATGGCGTTCGTTTTGGCAGCCGTCGTAATTTATGACGCGATGGGCGTGCGCCGTGCGGCAGGGGAACAGGCGAAAGTAATTAATAAAATTGTGAAAAGCCATAATGAAGATGAAGACAAGACCAATGACATTGAATCAAAAGAATTAAAAGAGTTTTTAGGACATACTCCGCTGGAGGTTCTTGGCGGATCGCTTCTCGGGATACTGATTGCAATGATGATTCCGATTAGGTAGAGGATGTTTTAAAAAGAAGGGATTTTCTTTTATTTATGAATGATTATGAAATATTAAATCGTGTCGATTCACCTGAAGACTTAAAAAGACTGAATCCAAACGAACTTTTAAAATATTGTGAAGAAGCAAGAAGCTTTTTGGTTAACTCGGTTTCCAATACAGGGGGACATTTGGCTTCAAGTCTTGGAGTCGTGGAGTTGACAGTAGCTTTGCACACGGTTTTTTCTTCTCCGAAAGACAAGATTGTGTGGGATGTCGGGCATCAAAGCTATACACACAAGCTTATTACAGGAAGAAAAGCTGTTTTTGATACACTAAGGCAGGAGGGCGGAATTTCGGGATTCACCAGGAATTCCGAGAATATTCATGATGCCTTTATTTCGGGACACAGTTCAAACTCTATTTCCGCGGCAATAGGAATTTCCACTGCTGCACAGCTAAACGATAAAGATGATTACACAATTGCGGTAATCGGAGATGGCGCGTTTACCGGAGGGTTGGCTTACGAGGCACTAAACAACACCGGGAGCCTCAAGAATTTCATTGTGATACTCAACCACAATGAAAGATCCATATCCAAAAACGTAGGTGCTTTTGCAAGATATTTGTCAACCATTCGCTCTAAACCAAGCTACTTAAGGCTCAAATCGGGAGTAGAGACTGTTTTAGACCATACTCCCATTGTGGGAAAACATTTGAAAGAAACGGTGATGTCGAGTAAATCTTTTTTGAAGAACATGCTATATCACAGTACGTTTTTTGAAGATTTGGGGTTTATCTATTTGGGTCCGATTGACGGGCATAATCTTGATGATTTAACCAATGCACTAAAAAGAGCAAAAGACTCCAAAAAACCTGTTTTTTTGCTTGTCGATACCATTAAAGGAAAAGGTTATTCTTTTGCGGAGGAAAATCCCGGCTTTTTTCATGGGATTTCAAAATTCAATGTGGAAACAGGCTGCTGCGGAGATGAAACACCGGAAGAGACTTATTCTTCTGTGATGGGGAAAACCTTAAGTCGCTTTGCAGATGAGGACAAGCGTATTTGCGCTGTTACCGCTGCGATGAAGTACGGAACGGGGTTACAGCACTTTTGTCCACGTCACAAGGATCGATTCTTTGATGTAGGAATTGCCGAAGCACATGCAGTCACTTTTTCTGCAGGGCTGTCTGCAGGAGGAATGATTCCCGTTTTTGCGGTATACTCTACCTTTTTACAACGGGGTTATGACCAAATTATCCATGATGCTGCCATAGAAAAGCAGCATATAGTTCTTGCTATAGACAGAGCAGGTATTGTCGGCGAAGACGGCGAAACCCATCAGGGGATTTTTGATACCGCTTTTTTAAGTGATATTCCCAATGTGACCGTTTTTTCTCCTTCCAATTATCACGAACTTGAGACTTCTCTTAAAAAAGCAGTCTATGACACCGAAAGCGTCGTCGCTGTAAGATATCCCAGAGGAGTTGATCAAACAACATACAGTGAGTTATCGGAGGATTTTTCGGACTATAATATGATAGGAGAAACGTCTGGTAACACACTTATCATTACTTATGGGCGGATCTTTGAAAATGCGTATAAAGCAAAAAATGCTCTTGAAAAGCAGGACAAAAAAGTAAGCATTCTGAAATTGAACAGAATTTCACCGATTCCTCATGAAGCAATCCGGTCAGCACTGGATTTTAATCAAATTTTCTTTTTTGAAGAAGGGATTAAAAAGGGCGGGATTGGAGAGCACTTTTTATCTGAACTTTATCAGTATGATTTTAAAGGGACATTTAACATAACCGCAATTGATGATCACTTTGTTCCGCAAGCGAGCGTTGCCAGTGCGTTACAAAAACTTCATCTTGATGCGGATTCGATGGTTGAAATATTATTACAGGAGAATGTTTAGTGGCGGATAAAATAAGACTTGATGTTGCTATGGTAGAACAAGGGCTTTCGCCCAGCAGAGAAAAAGCCAAGGCGGTCATTATGACGGGGAATGTTTTAGTTGATGGAGAAAAGCAGGACAAAGCAGGAACTCTCATCAAATCTCACAGTGTGATTACCATAAAGGGAGATCATTTAAAATATGTGAGCCGCGGCGGGCTGAAACTTGAAAAAACCATTCATAAATACAGTCTTTCTCTTTTAAATTGCGTTTGTATGGATATCGGGGCTTCCACCGGTGGTTTTACCGATTGCATGCTTCAAAACGGTGCGAGCAAAGTGTATTCCATCGACGTGGGATACGGTCAGCTTGCCTGGTCATTAAGGACGGACGAGCGAGTTGTGAACCTTGAACGTACCAATGTAAGATATATTACGCATGAGCAAGTTCCCGAGCTTTGTGATTTTGCTTCCATTGATGTTTCTTTTATTTCACTTACGTTAGTTTTACCTGTATTGTATGAGTTTTTGAAAGAGACAGGCAGGGCGGTTGTACTCGTAAAACCACAATTCGAGGCGGGAAAAGGCAAGGTTGGGAAAAAAGGCGTTGTTCGGGAGCCTGAAATCCATCTTGAAGTGATTTTGAAGATTCTTGATTTTTGCAAACAAATCGGGTTTTTTGTTATTGATATGGAGTATTCTCCCATCAAGGGTCCCGAAGGGAACATCGAATATTTATTCTATATTCAAAAATCTGATGAGCAGACTTTGTTTGATATAAAAGATGCACAGGACTTGGTAAAGCGTTCACATATTGAATTGAACGGTGGTGTTTGATGATGAAAATATTACTGATGCCAAATATTGATAAAAAAAATGCAATAAACTGTACGATAGAAGTTGCGGAAATTCTAGACAATCTGCACGCCGAAGTACTGATGGATACTCGATTTAAGACTCTTTTCGGTATGAAAAAGATTGTTTTTGATGATTTTTTCAAACAGTTGGCAGTATGTGATATTATCATTACAATTGGCGGGGACGGGACCATTATCCATTCTTCCAAACATGCCTGCTCACAAAATAAACCACTTCTGGGGATCAACCTAGGAAGGCTCGGGTTTATGGCGAGTCTTGAATTTGATGAACTGCATAAGCTCAAAAGGCTGTTTAACAACGATTATAAACTGGACAAAAGAATGATGCTGGATGTAGAACTCAGAACAAAATCAGGAACTAAAAAATATTTAGCATTAAACGATGTGGTTGTTACAAACGGGTCTATCTCAAGAATCATAGATTTAAACGTGACGTGCTTCGGGAAAAACGTAGGGTCTTATCGTGCAGATGGAATCATTGTCGCCACTCCTACAGGATGCACGGCGTATACATTATCGGCAGGAGGGCCTATCGTTGAACCATCTGTCAATTGCATCGCATTAACTCCTATCTGTCCGCATTCATTATTTTCAAGATCCACTATCTTTTCCGACGAAAAGATACTTAATATTAAGATTAGTAATGATACGGACAATGAAGTTTATATAACAGTTGATGGGGAATATACTGTAAAATTCGAACCGGAAGATGAACTGATTGTCAAAAAAAGCGAGTCTTATATTCAGCTTATTAACATGAATGAGTTGGCTTTTTATGAAGTCATCAACAATAAATTTTTAGGACGATTAAATCAAAAGTAGGGAGTGAAGTTTTTGAAAACTAAAAGGCATCAAAAAATTTTAGAGCTGATAGCGGACAATAATATTGACACTCAAGAAGGACTGTTAAAATGCCTGAAAGAAAGCCATTTTAATGTAACTCAAGCAACGGTTTCCCGTGATATCAAAGAATTAAGGCTTGTCAAAGCGCTTTCTCCCGAAGGTCAGTACCGATACATCTATCCTCAAAATGATGACCTTAAGAGTAAAATTACATCTAAATATCATTCCATCCTGCAGGACAGCATCACGAACATTGACTATGCAGGAAACACCGTCGTGATCAAATGCCATGTTGGGATGGCAAACGCCGCCTGCGCCGCACTTGACAGTATGTTATGGGACTCTGTTGTGGGCACACTGGCGGGGGATGATACAATTTTTGCATTGATAAGAACGGAAGATAAGGCAAAGGAATTCGCTGAAAGCTTATATAAATTTATTGGCAGGTAGGTGTCATCATGCTTACGAGTCTCTATATTAACAATTTAGCCGTAATAGAAAAAGCTTATATCGACTTTGATATGGGTTTAAACGTATTTACGGGAGAAACAGGAGCGGGAAAATCCATTGTTATTGACGCGTTGAATGCGATTTTGGGGCAAAGAGCCACAAAAGAAATTGTCCGAAACGGAGAAGAAAAAGCTGTCATTTCAGGGGTTTTCACAAAACTCACGCACGACACAATAAAAAAGATTGAAGAGTATGGCTTTGAAGTGGAAAATGACGAAATCATTATTCAAAGGGAGATTAGCTCGGATGGAAAAAGCAGTGCACGGCTTTGTTCCCGTCCTATTACAGTAAGTGTGTTAAGAGAAATTGGATCGGAACTCATTAACATTCACGGTCAGCATGATAATCAGGTGCTGATGTCTGCTGAAAAACATATCGATATTTTAGATTCTTGTGCTGGGATTGACGGAATTTTATCAGAATACAAACAGTGTTATGCGGAACTCAAAAGAATTCGAAAAGAACTGGCTGAATTACATACAGATGAGGCTCAAAAAGCACAAAAAATAGATTTGCTCAGCTATCAGATAGAAGAAATCGAAGCAGCGGAACTCCACGTTGGAGAAGACGAGGCACTTGAATCCGAGAGAAAGACCATCCAAAACTCAACCAAAATTATGGATAGCCTAAGAGCGGCCTATGAGGCTTTATATGGCGGAGAATCTTATGATGGCGCAGTAGACCTTGTGTCGGGTGCAAGCCAAGAAATCAGCAGTGCAAGCGAGTTTTATGAAGATATAACAGAATCAGCGCAAAGGATGGAAGGACTCTCATATGAGCTTCAGGAAATTGCCTCGGAAATCAGCGGTTTTCTTGAGAATTTCGACTATGATCCACGCAAACTTGACGAAATCGAACTTCGTCTGGATGAGATATTCAAACTTAAGCATAAATATGGTGCTACGATTGAGGATATCCTTGAATTCTTGGTTCATGCTCAACAGGAACTTGAAAAAATTGAGCGTTCGGATGTATCTCAAAAGGAGCTAAGTGAGAGACTCATAGTTCAACAGGAAAAGATTAAGAATATTTCTGGAAAATTATCCAATCAGAGGAGAAAAGCAGCGAGAGAATTTGTTCACTTGGTTTCGCAAGAACTCATATTTTTGGATATGCCGAATGTGAAGCTGGACGTGTTTTTTGAATCATGCGATTTTTATTCAAAAGGAACTGATAAAATCGAATTTTTAATTTCTACAAATCTGGGAGAGCCGCCAAAGTCTATTGCTAAAATTGCATCGGGCGGGGAACTTTCCAGAATCATGCTTGCAATCAAAAATGTAATGGCGGATAAAGACGCAATCCCGACTTTAATATTCGATGAAATTGACACCGGAGTCAGTGGTCGGGCCGCCCAAAAGATCGGACTAAAATTAAAGCAGGTTGCGAATAATAAACAGGTGATTTGTGTAACACATTCAGCGCAAATTGCGGCGCTTGCGGGAACGCATCTGTATATTTCAAAACAAGTTGAGAACAATAGGACTTTTACAAAGATTGATACCCTTGACTTTGATGGAAGAAAATATGAGCTTGCCCGCATCATGGGAACAGACAGTATTACTGATTTGATGCTTAAAAATGCTGAAGAAATGCTCATTATGGCAGGCAACAGTTGACAAAGAAACGTGTTTGACATATAATATATTTACAATATTTTAAAGACAGTGAAGAGAATGAAGTAGAGTGATGAGCATTCTTTAAAGAGAGCGTTTGTTTGCTGGAAAAACGCAGGAACCATCATATCGAATTACGTCTTGGAGTTTATTTGGACTAAAAGCCAAATCGGGTATGCCCGTTATCGCTGTAAGTGTTGTTTGCACTTGGTAAGGCTGACTCTTGTGAAAGAGCAGTAAACTGAGGTGGTATCGTGATTATTCACCCTCTGTAAAGCTTATATAGCTTTACAGAGGGTTTTGTGTTTTTTATTTAAAAAATTAAGGGAGATTTTTGGGAATGACTGTATTTGAAGAGTTGAAACGAAGAGGGCTTATTGCGCAGCTTACACATGAGGATAAGATTAAAGAACTGTTTGAAAATGAAAGAGTGACATTTTATATAGGCTTTGATGCAACTGCAGACAGTTTGCATGTCGGACATTTTTTACAGCTTATGGTGATGGCTCACATGCAAAAAGCAGGGCACAGACCTATCGTTATATTGGGGACAGGAACGACAATGATAGGTGACCCAACAGGGAAGACTGACATGAGAAAAATGCTGACTATTGAACAAATCAACCACAATGCGGAATGCTTTAAAAAGCAAATGTCACGCTTTATTGATTTTGATGACGACCGCGCTCTTATTCTGAGGAATGGTGACTGGTTGTTGCCACTCAACTACTTGGAGTTTTTGAGAGATGTGGGTGTGCATTTTTCTGTTAACAGAATGCTTACGGCCGAATGTTTCAAAGCGCGTCTTGAAAAAGGACTCAGCTTCTTGGAATTCAACTATATGCTCATGCAGAGTTATGACTTCTTGCACTTGTACAAAGAATATAACTGTAAAGTCGAGCTTGGCGGTGACGATCAGTGGTCTAACATATTAGGCGGAGTGGAACTGATTCGTAAAAGTGCCGGGAAAGAAGCTTACGGTATGACTTTTACATTGCTTACGACCAAAGAAGGGAAAAAAATGGGGAAAACCGAAAAAGGAGCTTTATGGCTTGATGCGGAAAAAACCTCCCCTTATGAATTCTTTCAATATTGGAGAAACGTTGGCGATGAGGATGTCATCAACTGCTTAAAATTGATTACTTTCGTTCCGATTGAAGAAATTGAGCAGATGGAGTCGCTTGAAGGAAGTGAGCTCAATCCTGTTAAAGAACGTCTTGCATTTGAGGTCACAAAGCTTGTTCATGGTGAAGAAGCGGCAAACCAGGCATTAAATACTGCCAAGAATTTGTTTGGGGTTAAAAGTGATGATGCAGATATGCCCGCAACCAAGTTGGAGGATAGCGACTTTACGGACGGACAAATCGGAATTTTAACTTTGCTTGTTAAAACAAAACTTTGCCCTTCTAATGGGGAAGCAAGAAGATTGATACAACAGGGTGGCGTTTCTATTGATGGCGACAAAGTTACCGATGATAAGTTGCTCATTGATAAAGAAAAGTTTGAAAAAAACATAATTATTAAAAAAGGCAAAAAAATATACCACAAGGTAACAATATAAGTTATGAATATAGAAGAAGGGGATTACCCCTTCTTCTATATTCTAAAAAAATGTTATAAATCTTTTGATTTTGTATTGACATTACAGATTTTAATTGTTATAATATATTAGCATTTGGAAAGATGGCTGAGCTGGTCTAAGGCGCACGACTGGAACTCGTGTGTGGGTTAATAGCCTACCGAGGGTTCGAATCCCTCTCTTTCCGCCAAAGAAACCCCTTGAAACGGCTTGTTTAGGCTGTTCTAAGGGGTTTTTTATTTTGTTTTTGGGCTTGTTTATAATAATACTGATATAAATTTATATGTTTTTACATGTATCATCCTGTCAAAATCCTGTATAAATTCAGTCAGGATTCAGTCACATTCTTGTGCAATACTAAAGTAATTAGAAGATTAAGAACAAGACATACAATTTTGACAAAAACGGAGTATGTACAAATCCATAAATATAATAAAACTCCGCTTTGGATAATTCCTTAGCGGGGTTTTGTTTTTCTTGGATTATGGGAGCACCTTGCATATGGGCACACTTTATCTATATCATAACTTATCGGAAAGAAAAAGTCTATACTTTTATCAGTTTTTATTTTATAATTTTCTATGTTGCAACAATAAATCTTAGATTGGAGAAAAAATAATATGAAGAAAAAAATTTCGAATATTCCTTTTGGGCCATACATCGGCGTTTTAGCAGGAGCAATGGTCAATGGAAAACCAAATTATGCCACACTAGGTGCTTATGGAGTGGTTAGCCAAAAACCAGTGCTGTATATTTCGTTAAAAAACTCTCATCATACAACATCAGGAGTTGTTGAAACCGGATTTTTCAGTGTTAATATACCATCATCTGACCTTGTTGAAAAAACAGACTTCTGCGGGTGTGTTTCGGGAAATAGGACGGATAAGTCAAGCGTTTTTGAATCATTCTATGATGAAGCAGGAAATGCACCTATGGTAAGGGAGTGCCCTGTGAATTATCTTTGCAAAGTAATACAAACGATCCCTATGTTCGATTTTACAATGTTTATTGGAGAGATTGTTGCAGTGTATGCAGATGAAAAATGTTTAGAAAATGAAAGGCCAAATGCCTTAAAGGTGGATCCGATCATATTGATGGACTCTGGTTATTACAATTTAAAAGATAGGATTGGATTGGTCTTTAAAGCGTGTAACTTGGACAAATAGGCTGTTATGATTCTAAAGTTTAGCGAATTGATAAAATAAGAAATGAACACATGGAATCAGCTTATTTGTTTGTTAGGATTTCTGAGGGTTATTATTTGCTAATGGAGTATGCGACATGGGATAATCTTACTCTTTACGGAAAAACTAAGGTCATATTCTCGTTTAGAAAGGTGAGTTAAGATGGATTATCCAATGTTTTGTTATCAATGCGAGCAAACGGCGGGAGGAAAAGGTTGCACAAAGCTGGGCGTCTGTGGGAAAACGCCTGAAATTGCCAACTTACAAGACTTATTAATCTATCAATTAAAAGGAATTAGCTGTTATGCTATGAATTTAATTGAAAGGAAAGAGCAGATCAGCCAAGAAATTGCTAGCTTTGTAGAAAAAAGCCTTTTCACAACACTTACGAATGTTAATTTTGATGCAGAAGCGCATGTGAAACTTTTGAAGCGGTCTCAGCAAATAAAAGAAGAATTAAGAGAGCATGCGGATAGAAATAAAAACTATCCTGAGCAAGCTGAGTATAATTTAAGCGATTCAGAATCTGATATGTTGGAAGACGCCAAAAGAGCGGGAATTATGTATGCTGATATTGATGAAGACGTACGTTCACTAAGAATGACGATTATTTACGGATTGAAAGGAATCAGTGCCTATGGACATCAAGCGCGGTTTTTAGGCTATCATAATGATCAGGTTGATGATTTTTATTTTAAAGCTTTGGCGGCGACTACCGATGATACACTGTCTCAGGAACAGTTGATTAGATTAGTTATGCAGACAGGCGAAATTGCAATAGTTATAATGAAACTCTTGGATGAAGCAAACACAGAAAGCTTTGATAATCCTTCTCCGCATAAAGTAAATATTCATGTTAAAAAAGGACCTTTTATCATTGTGTCAGGGCATGATTTAAAAGATTTGGAGATGCTTCTTGAGCAAACAGAAGGGAAAGGAATTAACATTTACACACACGGCGAAATGCTGCCTGCCCATGGATATGGTAAGCTCAAAAAATTTAAGCATCTGGCGGGAAACTTCGGGGGAGCATGGCAAGACCAGCAAACACAGTTTGATGGCGTTCCGGGATGTATTTTGATGACAACAAACTGTTTAATGAGACCGAGAGAAACCTATAAAGACCGAATATATACTACTAACGTGGTGGGATGGGATGGTGTTAAATTCATTCCAAAAAACAAAGACGGCACAAAAGATTTCAGCGAAATCATTGAAAGAGCTTTGGAATTAGGGGGCTACCGGGAAGATGAAGAGGAGCAGGAGATTTTAGTAGGCTTTGGACATCATGCGACGCTGTCACATGCCGCGACGATTGTCAATGCAGTGAAAACTGGAGACCTACGCCACTTCTTCTTAATTGGCGGATGCGATGGAGCAAGGCCGGGACGCAACTATTACACCAATTTTGCAAAGCTTGTGCCAAAAGATTGCATTATACTGACACTCGCATGTGGTAAGTATCGGTTTAATAAATTGGAGTTTGGAGAGGTTTCCGGATTGCCTCGATTGCTTGATGTGGGGCAATGTAACGATAGTTATTCTGCTATACGAGTTGCGACGGCTTTGGCAGATGCTTTTGAAACAGATGTAAACGGATTGCCGCTTTCACTTGTTTTGTCATGGTATGAGCAAAAAGCGGTTGCGGTTTTGCTGGCACTTCTTTCGTTGGGTGTTAAGCGAATATATTTAGGACCATCATTGCCTGCGTTTATATCGCCTAATGTTCTTCAGTACCTTGTGGATACTTTTGAAATAAGACCGACAAGTACGCCGGAAGATGATTTGAAAACGTGTTTAAGTCAACATGTCTAGTATTTACTAATTCAGGATGCTTACGAACAGAAATTGAATTGAAGGAAATTTATCCTAAAAAATAAAAGCAGCTCCACCTTTTGGTGGAACTGCTTTTATAATTCTTATTTAATCTTTATTAGAAGCACCTAAGGTACTTACAGATTAGTTCAAACATTTTATAACACATCTTTCGCAGCCTCCTTAGTTATTTGTCTTGCAAGAACAACTATATTGTAACTCTTTTGTAACCA
>JARBTU010000254.1 GCA_029240015.1 Oscillospiraceae bacterium
GAAGCGGCGGGCGAGAACTTTTTGACAGCACGATGCTGGTTCATAATATAGAAATCAGCCCTGTTTGGGAAAGTGTCAGCACACAGGCGATTGTGAAAGCAGTAAGCAGAGGGCTTGGGATTTCTATTCTTCCTTATCTTCTTGTAAAGCAGGATCTGGATGAGGGGAATATTGAGCAGGTAAAAATAAAAGACTTATCATTCCACCGATTTTTTAATATTATCTATCACAAAAATAAATTTCTCACTCAATCGGCAAAAGATTTCGTGGAAATATGCAAAAATCAACAGTACAGCAGCTGAATTTATTCAGCTGCTGTACTGTTGTAAGCATTTATGGTTTATGAGTGATTTTATTAATCGAGTAAATCCAGTGATTTTATTAAGTTCGGTAAACTTTGTTCGAAATTTACGCCAAAGCGTATGTCAGTTCCGGCCTCTTTTGTGCGCTTGATGCTTTCCACAGTAAAGTCAACGGCAATTTTTGCAGCTTTTCCAAGCTCAAAATCATGCAATAAAGCCGACAGTAATGCACTGGCAAAGACATCGCCGGTTCCATGATAATAACCTTCCACTTTTTGAGACAACTGATAGCTGATGTCTCCGGTTTTTTTATCATAAGTTGCAGCACCAAGGGTATCGTTATCCAAATAAACACCTGTAAGAACAACACGTTGCGAACCTAAATCGCTAAGCTTTTTAAGCAGGCTCTCAATATAATCCTTTTTATAGGGTCCTGCCTGATATGGTTCATCCAACATAAAACAGGCTTCGGTTATATTAGGAACAATAATGTCGGCTTTGCCACAAAGCTTTGCCATTCCTTTTGCAAAATCAGGGGTGAATATTTTATATAATTCACCGTTATCCGCCATAACAGGATCTACTAAAATCAAGTTGTCTTCGCGTTTGAAGGTGTCAAAAAGTTCTGATACGATTTTAAGCTGTTCAAAAGACCCCAGAAATCCGGTATAGAGGGAATCAAATCCTAGGTTAAGGGATTTCCAATGATCAACGATCGGAAGAATATCCTCCGTCAAGTCACGATAAGTGAACCCGGTAAAGCCGCCCGTATGTGTGGACAGTACCGCGGTGGGGATCACACTCGTTTCGATTCCTGCTGCCGATAAGATAGGGAGAGCAACAGTTAGTGAACACTTTCCAACGCATGAAATATCATGGATTGCAACAATACGCTTTTGCTTTGACATAAATTTTTAACTCCTTACTATGCTGATTTCTTAGGATACAGGAACAACGGCTCCTTTATAAGTGTCCTCAATATATTTTTTTACTTTTTCACTCTTTAGCGCTTCAGCAAGTGCTTTGATACCCTCTTTGCTTTCATCGCCTTTTCTAACAACAACGATATTAGCATAGGTGGTTGCAGCAACAGAAGATTTTTCTTCTTTTGCAAGAGCATCGGATTCAGCATTCAAGCCCGCGTCGATTGCATAGTTACCATTGATAACGGCAATATCAACATCGGAAAGAGATCTTGCAAGTTGAGCGGCTTCAAGTTCTTTAATCTGAAGCTTCTTTGGATTTTCTGTGATATCTTTTATAGTTGCGTTCACACCAATGCCAGCTTTAAGCTTAATAAGACCGTTTGTTTCAAGCAAAAGCAAAGCACGTGCTTCGTTGGATGTATCATTTGGAACAGCCACGGCAGCATTATCTTTCAATGCATCTAAGGTTTTTGTTTTTCCAGCATAGATTCCAAGAGGCTCATAATGAACAGATGCAACAGAAACAAGCTCTGTCTTGTTTTTTTCATTGAAATCGTTTAGGAAAGGAAGATGCTGAAAATAGTTGGCATCAATGTCTTTATTGTTTAAAGCAGGGTTTAGCTGTGCATAATCTGCAAATTCTTTGATTTCCAACGTGTAGCCTTTTTCTTTCAGAACTTCTGCGGCAACTTTTAGAATTTCAGCATGAGGGGTAGGGGACGCACCGATAACAATTTTTTTGTCATCCTTTGGTGAGCATCCCGCAAAAAGGGACAATGTAAGGATAGAAACGATTAAAACAGATAGTAACTTTTTCATAAGTAGTATTCCTCCAAAATATTATTTATTTTCTTTTTTCTTGCCGCCTGGCAATTTTCATTCCGATTTCCTGCAAAACTTGTACAACCAAAACAAGCAACAGTACCGTTGCAAACATAATATCATTTTGATATCTGTAGTACCCGTACCTTATTGCAATGTCACCGAGACCGCCGCCTCCAACAATGCCTGCCATTGCGGAATATCCTAAAATTGTGGTGGTTGCGATCGCAGCACCAATAATTAAAGAAGGCATCGATTCGGGTATAAGTACTTTATAGACGATTTGAAACGGACTGGAACCCATAGACTCTGCCGCTTCGATTACACCTCTATCCACTTCTTTTAATGACGATTCCACAACCCTTGCAATAAAAGGAGAAGCCGCCAAAACAAGGGGAACGACGGTTGCGTTTGTTCCGATGGTGGTTCCTATAATTAGCCTTGTAAAAGGTAAAACTGCAATTAGGAGAATCAAAAAAGGAATAGAGCGGGTAAGATTTACGATGATGTTAATAATTTTATTGAGCCAATTGATAGGAGTGATGCCATCTTTTTCGGTGGCAACTAGAAGAACACCCAGAGGGAGACCAATTACATAAGAAAGCAATGTGGAGAACAAGGTCATATAAAGCGTTTCAAACAAGCCCTT
>JARBTU010000028.1 GCA_029240015.1 Oscillospiraceae bacterium
CCAAGGATGATTGCCGTGAGGAGGAGTGGGGTCTTCAGCGGGATTTTCTTTTTTCTTTTTGCCACTTTTTATCCCCTTTCTTCTGATTGTATTTTGAAGTATTTGGGGTCTTATTTCTTAAATTACTTTCATTATGTGCAACAAGACATTCCGGTTTGCTCCCGATTAAATCGGTTCTTTTCGCCATTGTCAAAGCCTTTATGACCATCTTCTGATTAGACAGTTTAAAATATTGCAGCAAAGCTCTTTGCATCGCTTTTTCTTCGCTGGTTTTGGGAACGTATACATGTTCCATTGTATACGGGTTGAGCTCGGTATAGAACATGCAAGTGGAGATTGTACCAGGTGTCGGATAAAAATCCTGAACTTGCTCGGGTCTTATCTTGTTCTTTTTCAAAAACAACGCAAGCTGAATCGCATCTTTCAGCGTACTTCCCGGATGGGAACTCATCAAATACGGCACAAGATATTGCTCTTTCCCAATCGATTTGGTAATCTCATAAAACCGTTTGGAGAATTTTTCATATGCTTCAATATGAGGCTTTCCCATATTGTCTAAAACAGAATTGCTGCAATGCTCCGGAGCTACTTTAAGCTGTCCGCTGACATGATGTTCAACAAGTTCTTTAAAAAAACTCTGATCCTTGTCTTCCATCAAATAATCGTATCGGATTCCCGAACGGACAAATACTTTTTTGATTCCTTTTATTTTTCTTATCTTGCGCAACAAATCCCGATATTCAGTATGGTCAACTTTTAGCATTTTGCATGGAGTCGGTGCCAAGCATTTCTTACCCTTGCACATACCATGCTCTTGTTGCTTGTCACAGGAAGGATTCCTGAAGTTCGCTGTCGGTCCTCCCACGTCGTGGATATATCCTTTAAATCTTGGATTACTCACAAGGTCTTGAGCTTCTGAGATAATAGACTCCTCGCTTCTTGAAGAAATCTTTCTTCCTTGATGCAACGCAATAGAGCAAAAGTTACAATTCCCAAAGCATCCTCTGTTGTGAATAATACTAAACTCAACTTCTTCAATTGCGGGAACTCCGCCGGATTTTTCGTACATAGGGTGATACATTCTTGCAAAAGGCAGGTCATACACGGCGTCAAACTCCTGTTTGGACAAAACAGGCATGGGCGGATTCTGAACAAGCATTTTATCGCGCTGGCGCTGGATCAACATCCTTCCATATACTTCGTCCTGCTCGTCCAGTTGTTGTCTGCATGCTTTTGTATAACTTTTTTTGTCTTTTGAAACCATGTCGTAATCCGGACATTGAACGGCGCCCAAAGGGGTATTTTTAGGTTCAGTCAGATAACATGTCCCCTTGATGTCGGTTACGGTTTTAATATCTTCACCCGATGATAAACGGTTTACGATTTCAATGATTTGCTTTTCTCCCATCCCGTATATGAGCAAATCGGCTTTTGAATCACATAAAACTGACATTTTAACGTCATCATCCCAATAATCATAATGAGCAAATCGCCGAAGGGATGCTTCCAATCCCCCGACAACAATCGGAACATCGGGATATGCTTGTCTGCACCGATTGCAGTATATCGTCAGCGCTCTGTCAGGGCGTTTTCCACCTGTTCCTCCAGCGGAATAGGCATCATCTGTTCGAAGTTTCTTTGCCACAGTATAGTTGGATACCATCGAATCAATGTTCCCTGAGGTAACCATGAAGCCGTATTTGGGTTTTCCAAGTTTTTTGAACGCGTCTATAGATTTATATTCGGGTTGAGCAATGACCCCCACGTGAAACCCTTGCGCTTCAATAATCCTTGAAATAATCGCAATTCCAAAGCTCGGGTGGTCAACATACGCATCTCCCGTAATACATATAAAATCAAACTGGTCAGTACCTTTTTGTCTCTTTAGTTCCTCTAAAGAAACAGGTAAAAATTCAGGCATTATTATCTCCTTTAAGGTATTGTTATAAAAATCATCTTTCTTATATTATGATGAAATATGAGGACACTGTCAAGCAAACAGTTTTATGTATTTATCTGTATTTGTCAGCTTAATATACATCCGACAGGACAAATACCAATACACCCTTCGCATTTTGTACACTTGCTGTCATCAATTTCAGCTAAGTTTCTTTTTACATGGATGGCATCAAAATTACATGCCTTAACGCATTTTTCGCAAGCAATACAGCCGTTTGTACAGCAGATCCTGGTTTCTTTTCCTTTGTTGTGGTTCGAACAGGCAACCTGTACATTGTCTGTATATTCAATCATCTTAATTAAATGTTTAGGGCACTGTGTTACACATTTGGCACAACCTGCACATTTTTCCCTGTCTATTACAGCAATGCCATTTATTATCTGTATTGCATCGTATCCACAAGCTTGTGCACAGTCTCCGTATCCGATACAGCCAAAATCACAAGAACCTTTTCCAGAATAAAATTCGTTACAGGCGGAACAACTTGGCGTTCCTTTGTAATCATATTTTTCCTTTGTCACCGATTTTGTACCGTTACAATAAACAAAGGCGACTTTCTCAATAACATCTTCAAATTCAATACCCATGATGGAGCTTATTTCTCGTGAAGCCTTGTCTCCTCCCGGTATGCATTTGTTTGTGACGACACTGTTTTGCACGATTTGTTTAGCGTACTCGTCACAGCCTGAAAAACCACAGACACTACAGTTGATTCCGGGAAGGACTTCCCTCACCTGCTGGGCTTTCTTACCTGTATTCACCGAAAAAACAGTTGATGCGATTGCAAGTAATAATCCTGAAACCAGTCCCAGAATCAAAAATATGAGGATTGGTAAAATATAAACTTCAAACATTAAGGTTCACAGCCTCCTTTCGATAAGCGCTTTATTGAAACAGGCCCTCTACTACTCCGTTAAAGCCCACAAAAGAAACCGATACGATGGATGCGGCAATAAGTGTTGCTGGCATTCCCTTGAAAAACTGTGGGATTTCCGCATCCTGAAGCCTTTGTCTTACCCCGGAAAACAGTATCAGTGCCAACATAAAGCCGAGTCCTCCGCCCAATGCATTGACAACAGATTGCAAAAAATCGTATTCTTTGTCGATGTTCAGAAGGGTTACCCCCAATACTGCACAGTTCGTTGTAATCAGCGGAAGATATATTCCAAGCGATTGATAGAGCGGCGGAACAAATCTTTGCAGTACAATTTCCACCAGTTGAACAAACAACGCAATAATCAATATAAATGCAACAATTTTCAAATACTCAAGTCCGAAAGGGACAAGCAGAATTGTATAAATAGGATAGGTCACCACAGTGGCCATAAGCATTACGAATATTACAGCCAGACTCATACCAACGGCGGAATCTATTTTTTTGGAAACACCTAAAAAAGGGCATATCCCTAGAAATTTGGATAAAACGAAATTATCAACAAAAATGGCGCTCACAAGAATAATCATCATTTCTTTCATCGCTCAGCCCTCCCGTTATTCGGACACTTTGGCGCAAGCATCTGCAGATGGGCACCCATGGCACCCGTTCTTTTCACTCGGCTTTTTATGGGTCAAAAAGTTCACAACAGCGATGATGATTCCCAGTGTGAAAAACCCCCCTGCCGGAGTCACAAAAAACTTCATCGGTTCAACCAGTTCTTTCGTAACGGTCATTCCAAGCCATGTTCCGCTTCCGATAAGTTCTCTTACCGAACCCATCAAAAATAGAGCAAGCGTGAACCCTATTCCCATACCAAGCGCATCCAAAATAGATTTAACGGTACCGTTTTGACTTGCAAAAATCTCCGCCCGTGCAAGGATGATACAGTTCACAACAATTAGCGGCAAGAAAATCCCCAGGTCTTTATTCAACTGCGGAGCATAAGCCTCCACCAGAAACCCCACCATTGTTACAAATCCTGCAATAATTACAATAAAAGACGGAAGCCTAACCGCTTTGGGAATCAGATTCTTAATCAGTGATATTACAATATTAGAGCCCAAAAGAACAAAAGTCGTTGCAATTCCCATGCCGATCCCGCTCTTGGCAACCGTTGTCACCGCAAGAGAAGGACACATGCCCAGCATCAGAACAAGAACGGGATTTTCTTTTAAAATGCCATTGGTCAATGTCTTTAAATATCCCATTACGATAGCTCCCCTTTCATTTTTTCAAAGGCACTGAGCGCAGTATTGATTCCCAATGTAAACGCTTTGGAAGAAATAGTGGCTCCTGCTAAAGCATCCACCTGATTTGTCTCTTTTGCACCGTTTTTGACCACTTCCACAGTTTGAGACTTCCCTATAAATTGTCCAATAAACTCCCGTGTTTCAATCAGTGAACCTAAATCCGGTGTTTCGGTTTGTTGGGTCACCTTTGCGTTTTTTATTGTTCCGTCCTTAGCTACCCCAACGACCATATGAATCTCTCCTCCATAACCTTTGGTGACAACATAAAATGCCATTGCTTTATTCTCACTGTCTTTAAAAACAAATTTGATGTTATCTGTCGGTTCAGACTCAACAACAATTGCTTCACTGCCCAACACTTCACTTGCGGCAGTCATAATAGCCTCACTGACGCCATTTGCTTTTCCATCCTCTTTGTGGGTTAGATTATAAGTAAGCACCAAAGCAGAAGATACGATTAAGGTAACGATTGCAAGTACCATTGTAGGCTTTATAATATCAGAGAATTTTTTCATCGTTTTCCTCCAAATGGTCGGATTTTCGTTGCTTTGTCAATGTAAGGTGTCAGTATGTTCATCAGCAATATGGAGAATGATACTCCTTCCGGATAAGCGCCGAATTGGCGGATAATTATTGTAATTAAACCGCATCCAAGACCAAAAATCATTTTCCCTTTTTGGGTGATTGGTGTGGTCGAATAGTCCGTGGCCATAAAAATCGCACCAATCATCAACCCTCCGCTCATCAGCTGATAAATCGGATTTGAATCCATAATAGCGGACAATAAAAACACTGTTCCTATGAAAGCAATCGGCGTCACAGGACTGATCACTTTTTTCATGACCAAATAAACTCCGCCTATCAACAGCGCTATCGTGCTTGTTTCTCCCAAACATCCGCCTCGGATGCCTAAGAACATATCGATAAGACTAGGAAGTTTATCAGGTTCGCTGAGCAAAGTTAGTGAAGTGGCCCCTGTGATAACATCAACGCCACTGTTTTGATAATAAAAAGGCTGTGCCCAGGTGGTCATATGGCTTGAAAAAGAAACAAACAAAATAATTCTTGCAGTAATTGCGGGATTCGCAAAATTTTGCCCGATTCCTCCGAAGATTTGTTTCACAATCACAATGGCGATAAAACTCCCCATTACCGCAATCCAAATAGGAATGGTTACAGGAAGATTAAACGCCAGCAAAATCCCTGTGACAACTGCGCTTAAATCGGAAATGGTATTAACGCGCTTCATGATTTTTCTTGAAAGATATTCAAAAACAACACAGCTTAAAACACAAGCCAAAACCACAATCAAAGCCTGTATTCCAAAAATGATAACCGAAGCAATCAGCGCAGGAGTCAACGCTATGATAACATCCAGCATAATACTTGTAGTCGTATGGTTGCTTCTTATGTGTGGCGATGGTGCAACCGCTAAATTATTCAAAATGAATTCACCTCAAAGTAGTTTATTTATAACGGTCAAACCGCATTTATTGGGTATTTTTCAACATGGCTTTTCCAAGCTGGATTTTTTGTGCCAAATTCCGTTTCGCAGGACAAATATAAGAACAGCATCCGCAATTGATGCATAAATTTGCGCTGTAATTTTTCAGTTCATCAAGATTTTTCGAATCATGTGCTTTTTCCAAGACCAGCGGCATCAAATTGACAGGACAGACATAAACACATTTAGAGCATTTAATACAAGCCGTCGTTGGGGGCTGTATTGCCTGCCTTTCACTAAGCGCAAGAATCGCATTGTTATTTTTGATTACAGGTGCTTTCGATGAATAATTAGCTACTCCCATCATAGGTCCACCCATTAAAATCATCTTGGTATTTTGCTCATCATAATCACAAAAATCCAGTACTTCCTTTAATGAAGTACCAATGAGGACTTCGACATTTTGCGGCTTTTTCACGCAGTCTCCGTCAACAGTCAATCGCCTTGAAACAAGCGGCACCCCTGTTTTGATGTAACGTGCCAAGAAAGCAATACTTGAAACGTTCATGACGATGACTCCGCAATCGGCGGGCAATTGTCCGTCTTGCACTACACGTCCTGTTGCGGTATATATGATGACCTTTTCCGCTCCCTGAGGATATTTAGACTTAAGCTTAACAACATTAATTGCTTGTTCATGCGATGTTTTGTCGTCTAATATTTTAATGGCTTCAGGCTTATTATCTTCAATTCCGATATAGGCATTTTTGATGTTTAAGTATTTTTGAACAACTTTCATACACTCGATAATGTCTTTTGTGTTTTCCATCATTTCACGATAGTCGGATGTTATATAGGGTTCACACTCTGCGGCGTTAATGACTAAAGTATCCAGTTTATCTGTGTCAGGATAAGAAAGCTTTACGTGAGCGGGAAACCCTGCCCCGCCAAGACCCACCAGTCCGCTTTCCCTCACAGCTTTTAAGAAATCTTCCTTGTTATGAATCACAGGAGGGGTGATTTGTGAACTCAACTCCTGTTTTGAATCGGTTTGAATTACGACGCATTTCGTTATCACTCCACCGACAGAAGTATAATCGTCAATGGCAATAATTTTGCCCGAAGCGGGTGCGTGTATCGGAGCGCTGAACATTTCCTCGCTGTCCCCGACTTTGTCTCCTGTTTTAACATAATCACCGACTTTGACTATGACCTCGCAAGGGGTCCCCATATGTTGCAGCATCGGAATAGTCAATAAAGACGGCAGAGGCATTTTAATGGTTTTTTGCTCCTGCGTGTTCTTCAAGTGTTTTAAAAATATGCCTTTTGTTTGACGCTTACTGTTTATCATTACCGTTTTTTCACTCTTTTCAACCGTTTTTGTGTATCACTATTTTTAATTTTTCCATAGCAGGAAGCAGTGTTTTTAGGATAACGCCCGTGACGCTTCCCATTACAATCCCGGAAAAAATCAGTAACGGGAAATAAAACAAAATAAGCCCTGTTCCTGTTATTAGTGATGCAACAAAAAGTTGTGCGAAATTGTGGGATACCGCACCGGCAATACTAATCATCAGATAACTTGGCTTTCTAATCTTGATAAGCAACAGCAAAACCATAATGAGGGTGGAAAAAATCCCACCGGATAAGCTTAAAACAGAAGCAATAAATCCTTTGGAAATAAGCACAAACCCCGATTTAATCAGCACGATAATAAATGCTGAGCGTTTCCCCAAAAAGAACAAGACGTACATCGTGATGATATTGGAAAGCCCCAGTTTAATGCCGGGGGGCATGGTCGGGATGGGAGGAATGAAATTTTCGAAAATAGAAAGAACGACTGCCATCCCAAGGAGAATGCCTATTAAACAAATATATCTTGTATTTATTTTATCTGCCATCATTAACCCACCACAATATCAATATCATGATTACTTTTTTTATTGCTGTTAATTTTAACATATACTTTGTTGGGCAAGCAAACAGCAACTTGGTTGGATTCTCCGATAAAACCAACCTTCTCACAAAGCTTGTCTTTACATATTGTGTTGACAAACCTGATTTTTCCGTTTTTTATCTCAAAACTAACATTGGTTTGCTGTTCCAAATGGAACTGTTGATTCTTTGCATTTGATAAATCAATGGTTTTAACAAGCTGTCCGTCATAATAAATTTCCGCAACAGTTTCTCCTGCCTTTTGCTGACTTATTTTCATCATCATAAAGAGCAGTAAAGAGATGATGAGCAGTATCAGAATATAAAGCAAATCTTTCTTTTTGAAAAAAGCCCTCTTTTTCATCTCTTCCCTTGACATAGCAATCCCTTTCAGACTAGTTTGAATCCTTTGTCGCTTGCAACCGTGAAGTTGGATTTAATCTTATCAGATATATAAACATTTTTTTCGTTGTCAATTGCTATGACGGAATAATCATCGTTGTTAAGCTGTTTTATAACCGCTTCTTTTCCGCCAATGAATAATGCCGTCGACAAATAATCGGTCAAGATTCCGCTGTCTGAAATCACTGTAACAGATGAAAGTCCTGATTCTGCCGGATATCCTGTTCTTGGGTCAAAAATATGGTGATACCGTTTTCCGTCTTTTTCAAAATATCGTTCATAGGCGCCCGATGTGGATACAATTTTATTCCGAGCAATCAGGGTTCCTGCGGTATCGTTCGACCCGCCGAACGGATCTCTGATACCAATCGAAAAATCACTTCCGTCAGGCTTGGTTCCCATGGAAAGAATGCTGCTTCCGCCAAACGAAGTCAAGGCTGAAGAAACTCCGCTTTTTTCATATTCATCACGGATAAGATCACACGCATACCCTTTTGCGATTGCGCCAAGATCCAAAGCCATATAAGGTGCTGTTAATTTAACGGCTTTATTTTTTTCATCTATCGTAATTTTTTTATAATTAACCAAAGACAGTTTTTCCTTAATTTGTTCCTCAGAAGGAACAGTTGGATGTTCCGAGGTGATTCCCCAAAGGATTGTAATAGGAGCGATTGAGATATCAAATAATCCGTCGGATTGTTTAGAATACTCTTTGGCTTTTTTTATCAAATAAAAAGTGTCACTGTTCACTTTTATAGGTTTGACTTCGCTCAGCCCCGCATTGCTGTTTATTTTAGAAATATCGGACTGCGATTTATACAAAGAGGTATGGTCTTCCAAAGTGGCTAACAGTTTGGTCACTTTTTCTGTAATTACTTTTCCGTCCTCGCTATATACCAGTTGTGTTAACAAAGTGTCCATTAATGTATCTTGCTTATTCACACCTTGTACAACTTTTGTGGTTGGAGGTGGCGGCTCTTTAGATAAAAGTAGTGTTATCCCTAATGAAACACCAAAAATAACGAGCAAAATCAATATGGTAATCAACCAATTAAACACTTTTTTTCGTTGCACTTAGTTCACCCCTGTTTTAGTAAATAATAAACAACTAACTTTATTATGATATTATTAATATTGTATAAAGTCAAGGAAAAAGCAAGCTTTTTTGCAAAAGAGTAGGATTTTAATGTTTACATAAACTGCATTTTATCTTAAAATAATTATATACTATTAATGTTTATAATTAGGAGGAAAAATATTATGATATTTAAAAGATTTTTTTGTATTTTTTCAGTTTTGGCATTAACCATTACCCTTTTTACCGGATGTGCATCTTCCAATGCGCTGAAAGATGGGACTTATCGGGCGGAAGCAAAGGACTTTGATAGCAGCGGATATAAAGATTATGTTGTGGTGACGATTAAAGACGCAAAATACAGCTCCGTTGAATTTGATTCTTTTTATAAAGATGATACAAATAAGAAGAAATCCCAAGACGAAGTATACGCTGCCGCATATCCCTCGGGGAAAAATTATGTAAAACCGGCTAAGTATTCAAAGCAACTTGCTGAGAAACTACTTTCTGATCAAAACATCCAAAAAGTTGACGTCATTGCAACCGCGACAACGTCGTCCAACTCTTTCAAAAAGCTGATTTCGGCATTGGAAAGCAACATTAAAAAAGGAAAAACGGATACCCTTGTCGTAGATAAAGCTTCTTAAAAGAAGTTTAAAACAACCCGCTTTTTATAGTAAAGCGGGTTGTTTTCTTTGTTCATCAAAAAAATCGACACCATTAATATGGTGTCGATTTTTTAAATAAAATTGTTATTTTACTGAATTTTCGTAAGCTTCGATCATTTTTTTAACCATTTGTCCGCCTACAGAACCAGCTTGTTTAGATGTTAAATCACCGTTATAACCATTTTTAAGATTTACGCCTACTTCTGAAGCAGCTTCCATTTTAAAACGATCCAATGCTTCTCTTGCTTGTGGTACTACGATTTTGTTAGATCTAGCCATAATAATTTGACACTCCTTTAATCTATATATAAGTTTTTTCTTGCGTTTGCTTTATTATTGTTATCCCAATCATCTAAATTATAATTGGTAATTTGTAGTTTGAAAAAATATCCTATTTTTAAATAAAATTATAGACTCCAGTTAAAATTAAACAGGCTGCATATGCTAATATAGAATAATCATCATTCATGTCATAGCAATCAATTACGATTTCAAGCGGCTCTATTTTTAAGTCTTTGATTTTCAGCGTTCTTTGTAAAGAAATCGCATATTCATCCTCTTTGCTGGAAAAGGTCAATGTGTCCTTGTTTGACATTCCGCATGTGATTGCTCTTATATTCTTATATGTCAGCATGCTAAGTTGTTTTTCGTTTGCCGAATGAACAATTACATAACTGTCACCTGAAAGAACATTTTGTTTTGAAATTTTTGCTTTGGATTTTAAAACGATGGCGGCATTATCAACGACGATATCATCGAAGTTTTCGTATTCAATCAAAAAAATTTCATGTCCGCAACCTTCGGAAAATATTGATTTGTCATTTGTATAGATAACTTTAAAGAATTTTGAAAATTCTTTAACAATCTTATTCTTGAGAAGGGTATCGTTCATATCGCCTATTAAAATGATTTTATTTATTCCTTCGTTCATGACAGCCTCCAAATAAGATTATTGATTATATAGGATAATATTTCCCAAAATTAAGCAAATATTAATTTTTTATGTCAAGATTATTATATAATTTTTTATTTGAAAAATAAAATGGATTATGTTATCATTTAGTAAATGATAAGAGTTGAAAAGACTTAAGGAAAGGTGAATTTTTATGATTTTTGGTGCAGTTTTAGCGGGAGGCGTTGGCTCACGGATGAAGCTTGCTGACATCCCAAAGCAGTTTTTGCCGCTTGGTAAAAAGCCTATTATCATCCACACGGTTGAAAAGTTCTTGGCTAACGATAGATTTGATTATGTTTATGTTGGAATCAACGGCGATTGGGTGCTTTATTTTGAAGACCTTTTAAAAAAATACGGTGTTAATGATCCTCGTTTAAAGATTGTTGCAGGTGGTTCAGACCGAAACTCCACCATCATGAACGTTATTGATGATATCAATACGAACATAAGTGACAGCGATGATGACGTTATTATTACCCATGATGCAGTCAGACCGTTTTTGACGACCAGAATTATCAATCAAAATATAGACGGTGTTATTAAATACGGCATGTGTGATACCGTAATCAGTGCGACCGACACTATTGTTGTTTCGGAAGACGGAGAGTATATTTCAGAAGTTCCTCCGCGCGACAAGCAATATCAAGGTCAAACTCCGCAAAGCTTTAACATTAATCTTTTGAAAAAACTTTATTCCGAACTTACGGACAAGCAGAAGGCGGAGCTTACCGACGCGTGCAAAATCTGTACGCTTGCGGGCAAAAAAGTCAGATTGATTGAAGGCGAGGTTTATAACATTAAAATCACAACAGTCAGTGATTATAAAATTGCACAATCAATTTTGGGGGGCAACTTGAGTGATTAATTATGTCTATCAATTAATATCTCCAAAAGTTATTTCCGTCAAATTTGACGATGTTGAACCAACTCAAGACTTAGTCTTGGTGAAACCCACTCATCTGGCCCTTTGTCATGCCGACCAAAGGTATTATCGAGGGCTCAGAGATAAAGCTGTTTTGGACAAAAAGCTTCCTATGGCGCTGATTCATGAAGCGGTTGGTACTGTTGTAATTGACAAAAGAGGCGTTTTTAAACCCGGTGATAAAGTTGTAATGATCCCCAATATTCCCGGCGACGGTCCTGCCTGTGTAGAGGAAAACTATCAGAAGGGCTCCAGATTCCGCTCCAGCGGTTATGACGGTTTCATGCAGGAGTATGTTCTAATTCCTCATGACAGGCTGGTTGAGTGTAATGGTGTTGAGAGTGAGG
>JARBTU010000255.1 GCA_029240015.1 Oscillospiraceae bacterium
AACGACTGTGGAGAGTTGTCCGAGTGGTCGAAGGTGCAGCACTCGAAATGCTGTGTTCGTAACGAACCCAGGGTTCGAATCCCTGACTCTCCGCCAAAAATTGAGCGAGAGCTCCCGAAACTATAACGGTTTTGGGAGCTCTTTTGCTATATATGAGGTGAGCGGATTGGTACTAAATCTGATTAAAAAAATCCCATGCTGTAATAAAGAAACGTGTTTCAAAGAAGTCAATGATTTCATTAAAAAATTGCAATTCCGGGACATGTTGGATAGTCCGGAAGAAGTATGTGGAGTCCGTATGGAATCACATGGATATAAAAATGAGTTTGAATGCTGCGATAAGATAAAACTTTTTCTTGAAAATATTCCCGAAGAATTGTTGAAAACCAAAACAGGAATTCGATATGAATATTTGCTGACTGACAGCGGTAATACTCAATTTGAAGTCACCATAGATGAAATTAATGCCACAGATAAATACATCATACTAAAAAAATATCATTATGATATTGCTCCTCTAATGTCGGGAAAAGTAGAGCTTTTCTGTATTTTAGATTATGACAAGTTGCCGAATATCAACAGATTAAACCAACTTAGTTTCGATACATTCCCTTCATTCCATGAGACACATATTGACATAATTAAAAAAGATAAAGATCATTTACATTTAAGATTTTCCGGAGGGTTTCATCCGCTTATCACTAATATCAAAATGAATGGCATTTTCAAAGAAAAAGCCCATATGGAAAATAATATTGATCCATTTGATTATTTTACAAAAGACGGTTGTGTGGGTCGGGTTCAATTCCAAACTATAGAGAATCATTTTATCGTAAAAATATCCGATAACTACACTTCTCATGAGCTGATCGGATGGTATGAGGGGATTAGTTTTGAAGAGATCCAGCAATTGCAATTAGACCCCGATAATACTAAAACGGAAGAACATATCAACGAATATACGATTTATTGCTCAAACATATCTTTAAAATTCAAGGGAAGAACTGATTAAAAGAGGTGTGATTTTGAATAAACCTTGGTCGAAAGTCAGACAAATGCTTGAAAATGAACTTTTATGTGATTCATTAAAAGGACGAGTCAGATATTTTAATACCCGATACCGTCATGCACACGACGGCACCGGGCGAATTTGCATATTAGTTGATGATATAGAAAAAATCAGCATGCCGCTCGAAACTGAATATAAAATCAGCGCGGAAGTATATAAAAGAAACGATAACACAAAAAGCCTGAAGAACAGGTATGACGATGTAACGGAAGAATTTAAAGAAAACGGAATTTTTCAGCCTTATGATTTTGGCCGTGCTCTTGATGAATTTTTTATAAACAGTATCGAAGAATCGCTTAAATCACAAGATTATATTGTGCGGCTTCTTGCTATCTTTGATCGTCGTGTAGGTAAGCGCACGCTTGAAAAACTGAAACCCACTGTAAGTGAGCTGCCAGAGTGGCTTCAGTATTTTTATAATTTGAGACTTGAAAGCGAAGGCTTATTATGAGCGCGAAATATACGGGGTAGAAAAAATATTCCGAATTTGATTAAAAATGACGGATCAATACAATAAGATTTTACCGCCACATTCCAAAAGTATAACGAAGAAGATGCCTGCGGCTGGAATTTTCTTTTCATGCCAAAAGAATTAGCAAAAGAAATACGAGCGAATTTCAAATGGCGTGAAGAGGGCTGGGGACAGATGAAGGTAACGGTAAAAATCGGCACAAGAGAATGGAAAACCTCGATCTGGTTTGATACAAAACATGACACTTATTTACTGCCGGTCAAAGCGGCTATTCGGAAAAAAGAAAAAATAGAAATGGAAGTCGGGAAAGAAGTAAAAACGACAATTTGGATTTAGGAGAAAAAACATTGAAAATTAACCGATTGCTTGAAATAGTGACGATGCTCCTTAACCAAGAAACGATCACAGCGAGAGAGATTGCTGACCGTTTTGAGGTTTCGACCCGCACTATCTATCGGGATATTGACGCTTTATCTTCTGCCGGCGTTCCTGTTTATACTAACAAGGGAAACAGCGGCGGCATATCGCTTTTAGAGGATTACACGTTGAATAAGACATTGCTTTCCAAAACTGAAAGCGAAGGGCTGCTCTTGGCGATCAAAGCGATGGGGGCGACAAGCTACCCCGAAGCAGATACCATTCTGAAAAAGATTGGTTCTATTTTCAAGGACAACAAAGCGCACGATTGGATTGAAGTGGATTTTGAAGGATGGAGCAGCAAGGTCAACGAACAGGACAGATTCAGCAAGATCAGGGATGCAATCATCAGCAATCAAATCATCAATTTTGATTATGTTAATGGCAATGGCGACAAAAGCAACCGATCCGCCGAACCTGTTAAATTGATTTTTAACGCTTATACATGGTATCTAATTGCGTACTGCTTGAAAAGGAATTCACACCGTATGTTTCGCCTTTCGAGGATAAAAAATGTGCAGGTAACAAACCAGCATTTTACAAAACGAGAGATGCAGGAACATGAAAAACAGGGACATTATGCCCCTCTCGTTGACTTGAAATTGCAATGCAGCGAAAAGGTTTTGAGTCGGCTATATGATACTTTCGATGAACAGTGTATCAATAAAAACACCGACGGTAGCTATGATTTAACTGTGTCAATCCCTGAAGAGGA
This sequence comes from Oscillospiraceae bacterium, assembly GCA_029240015.1. Classification (GTDB taxonomy): domain Bacteria; phylum Bacillota; class Clostridia; order Oscillospirales; family Ruminococcaceae; genus JARBTU01. Next base: position 2,674 of record JARBTU010000255.1, read on the forward strand.
ATGGCTTTACGGCTATA
>JARBTU010000029.1 GCA_029240015.1 Oscillospiraceae bacterium
AACAAATGGATTAAGTCAGGCGGCAAATACTATTACGTTGACGGTTCAGGCGTAATGTTGACAAACAAATGGATTAAGTCAGGCGGCAAATACTATTACGTTGACGGTTCAGGCGTAATGTTAACAAACAAATGGATTAAGTCAGGCGGTAAGTACTATTACGTCGACAGCTCCGGTGTGATGTTAACAAACAAATGGATTAAATCAGGCGGTAAATGGTATTATGTTGACGGCTCCGGTGTAATGCTTGCCAATACTTCTAAAAAGATAGGCAATAAAACGTATAAATTCAATAAGAGCGGAGTTTGCACAAATCCATAAACCATGATTGTTATCTTTCACTAATTTCCTCTATAAAAAAGGGATGTAACCGTTTTGGTTACATCCCTTTTTCGTTCTACTTCTTGTTTCTCTAAAAAAAGCCCCTTTTTGAAAGGGGCTTTTTTTATTAACTGTAAGATTAAACTACATCGTAGCCTTGATCTTCAATTGCACTTTTGATATCCTCAACTGAAACTTTTGAAGAATCAAAAGCAACCGAAACAGTTTTGTCTTCCAAGCTGACAGAAACATCATTTACTCCACTAAGGCCGCCTACTGCACCCTTTACTGCGTTTTCACAATGCGAGCAAGACATTCCATCTACATTTAATACTACTTTTTCCATAATGATACCTCCTTGTTTATTTGATATTGAATGGCTTTAGAAGTTTATCCACTTTAATAGGCTTACCTTTTGCATCCATTGTTTCCACTTTTGCAAAGACCCAACCTTCCACTTTGTTCGGATCGACTCCCGCATCAATAAATACTTTTGGATTCAATACAAAAACGATATCCTTATCGTTGTGTCCCATATCTTTGGCCCATTCAAACATATTTCCATTTTCCAAGTCTACCCCGAAATGATCGAGCGCTGCATGATATTTTACAGAATCTCTTTTCATCTCTACAATTTTCTCATAAGATTTTATCGGTGTCACCTCTCCGTCATAGGACAGGCTTTCATTCCCAAGACTTGTTCCCACTACAATTTTATTATCCTTGACCATACCGCCAGGAAGTTTATTTACATCCGCTCCTGCATTGGTAAAAGGCTTTAAGTCAACCTCAAGCATTACATCATAGATTGGACTCTTGTTAAAATCCTTACTCCAAATAAATTTAGCACTTCCGTCCGGCGCTGTCAATGACCATCCATTTTCGCTCTCATCTGCTGCGACTTGACTGGGAACCGCATCCAAGATTTGTTTGAAAGATGAAGCAGAAGTTTTCCCAACAACATCAAGCTGTCTGCAAGAAGTAAGGGTAACAACGGTGGCCATTGCCATAATTCCTAAAACAATCTTTTTCATATTTACTTACCCTTCCTTTCTATCCGTTCTTTGATTGGTACGGTTTAAATCTCTTAAGCCGCAGAGCATTTGTTAAAACCGACACAGAGCTGAGCGACATTGCCGCTGCCGCAAAAATCGGATTAAGAAGAGGACCGCCAAACAGATAAAGCACACCGGCGGCAATCGGGATTCCCGCTATATTATAACCAAATGCCCAGCCAAGATTCTGCTTGATATTTCGAATGGTGCTTTTACTTAAGTGAATCGCTGTAGGCACATCCATAAGGTCACTTCTCATGAGTACGATATCTGCCGATTCCATCGCAACATCTGTTCCGGATCCGATTGCGATACCGATGTCCGCTTGTACAAGTGCTGGTGCGTCGTTGATTCCGTCACCAACCATTGATACTTTCTTTCCTTCCGACTGCAGCTTCTTCACCTCGTTTGCCTTGTCCTGAGGAAGCACTTCAGCAAGCACTCTGTCGATTCCCACCTGTTTTGCAATCGCTTCGGCAGTTTTCTTGTTGTCACCTGTAATCATGGCGACTTCGATACCCATTTCCTGAAGTTTCTTTATGGCTTTTGCACTGCTTTGTTTCACAACATCGGCAACTGCGATAATTCCGGATAACTGATTGTCCATCGCAACATACATCGGTGTTTTCCCTTCAGCTGCAAGCCGATCTGATTCTTTTTCCAGCTCTTCTAAAGAGATATTTCTTTCAACCATCAGCTTTCTGTTCCCTATTAATGTGTGGACTCCGTCAATCGTAACCTCGATTCCATGCCCCGGAATTGCCTCAAATTGATCTACTGCCAAAAATTCTATCTGATCCTTTTCAGCTTTTCTTACAATGGCTTCTCCCAACGGATGTTCTGAACCTTTTTCTCCTGAAGCGGCAATTTGAAGCAACCTTTCTTTTGATGTTTGTGAAGTTGCTGTAATATCTGTTACTTCAGGCTTCCCTTCTGTAATTGTACCTGTTTTGTCAAAAACAATCGTGTTGATTTTATGTGCAGTTTCTAATGCTTCTCCGCCTTTAATGAGTATCCCGTGTTCTGCTCCTTTTCCTGTTCCGACCATAATAGCGGTTGGAGTAGCAAGACCCAGTGCGCACGGGCAAGCAATAACGAGTACAGAGATAAATATGGTTAATGCGAACACAAGTGATTGGCCTGAAATCAGCCATGCAGCAAACGCAATGACCGCAATCAAGCAAACGATCGGAACGAAATAGCCAGATACAATATCAGCCATTTGTGCGATAGGAGCTTTTGAACTTTGTGCATCTTCCACCAACTTGATAATTTGAGCAAGTGCAGTATCCCCGCCAACTTTTTTTGCTTCAAATCTGATGATGCCGTTTTTGTTGATGCTGGCGGCGTAAACCTGATCTCCCGATTTCTTGTCGATCGGCATACTTTCTCCTGTCAGCATCGATTCATCTATCGTAGTATTTCCTTCAAGGACAACCCCGTCTACGGGGATTTTCTCGCCCGGTTTAACCAATATTACATCCCCGATTTCTACTTCATCAATCGGAGTCTCGACTTCTTTCCCATCTTGTATTACAATAGCTGTCTTTGGCGCAAGCCCCATCAGTTTCTTAATGGCTTCTGATGTTTTTCCTTTTGAAACAGCCTCCAATGATTTCCCGAGCAATATTAAAGTAATAATAACACCCGCTGTTTCAAAATAAAGTCCTTCCACCGCATGAAAGTTTCCTGTTGCAATCTGATAAGTAGAATAAAGGCTGTATATAATTGCCGCCGAAGTTCCTATAGCTATCAAGGAGTCCATATTCGGGCTTCGTTGAATCAGCGCTTTAAATCCCACCGTGTAAAATCTGTATCCTGCAATGATGACAGGTATGGTCAACAAAATTTGTACCAACGCGTAAACAAGCGGAAACTGCATAGCATTCAGGGCCTTTGGTATTGGAAACGGAAGCCACCAAACCATGGATCCCATTGCCAAGTATAAAAGAGGCGTTCCGAATATAGCCGATATGGTGAATTTTCTCCAGAGAGTGCGAATCTCTTTTTCTTTTCTGATTTTATCTTCATCAACAGCGCCTTTTTTCTCAATTTCAAGCGCTTTGTACCCTATCTTCTCTATACTTTGCTTAAGTGCGGAGATTTTTATTTTCTGCGGATCGTACGAAATCGTTGCCTTTTCTGTTGCCAAATTGACCGATGCTTTTGATACGCCATCCTGTTTGTTTAAGACCTTCTCAATCCTCTGGGCACAAGCAGCGCAGGTCATTCCTCCTATGGGTATTGTCACCTCTTTGGCCTCTGCCTCTTCGATGACCCCATAACCGATTTTAACAACAGCCTGCTTTATGTCTGCTGATGATACTTTTTGGGTGTCATATTCTACCGATAACTTTTCGGTCGCAATATTAACAGACGCGTTAGCAACTCCGTCCAGTTTACCGACCACTTTTTGAATCCTTTGGGCGCAGGCGGCGCAGGTCATTCCGCTTATTTTCATCGTTTCTTGATTCATCTGCTATTCCTATCCTTTCTCAAAATAGTTTATATTAAAAATAAATATATTCAATATAGATATGTTGCTTATTTTTTCCACTTTGCAAAAATCTCTTTTGATTGCTGTAAATAGTCTTTGGATATTGTTATCGTTCCAGTGCTTTCAATCTTATCTTCAGATGAAATCGGAACAGGGTTACACCCGCCTTTTGTAATTTCCACTTCACTCATTTTAAAGCGGTTGCCACAGTTTTGGCAAACCAAAACATCCCCCTCCTGAACATAATACCCCTTTCCCGAGTCGTAACATACTTGGCAGGTATTGAACGCGGTTCGAATCGATCCGTCGGGTGCTTTCACTGCAATAACTTCAAGGTTTGTTCCGTCCATTTTAACAGGATAAAACTTAGCTTTGTCTGATATTTCGTTAACATTTATCACTAGGTCGCTGTCTTGTGTAACAGAAACTGTTCCTGTTTGCGTGGTTTTAATATCAGAAGGCTTATCCTTTAATACGATGACGGCTACCACCAAGGCAATTATTAATATCACAATAACAGATATGATAATTATCCCTTTTGTTTTGTTATTTGTTTTATTTGGCTTTGACATGCTCATACACCTCTTATTTCTGGTTGTTAAAGATTCTCTTTATTATTTTAATAATTTTCCGATTGTTGTAATCAGTTCGTCAACAATATCGTCTTCACCGTTTCTTATTTTTTTTACCAAACATCCTTTAATATGGCTTTCGAGCACCAGCTTGCTGACTGAATCAAGTGCCGCTTGCGCCGCCGCGATTTGATTAAGAACATCATCACAGTATGAATCTCTTTCAATCATGCCTTTGATGCCTCTCACTTGCCCCTCTACCCGATTAAGCCTTGTTATTAAAGAAGTCTTTAGCTTCTGTTCCCGCTCTGTCATTCTCTCACAATGTTCGCATAATTCGCAGTCTTTCTTTATATCCATGATATCATTCCTTCTAAATTACTATACCCCTGTAAGGTATATTTATTGTACAACAATAGCATAGATTTGTCAACAGGAGCAATTTTCTCAAAACTGCCCCTATTAACTTCTATACTTACTATTGGCAACAGGAAGGTCTTTGATCGATATTCCCTTCATCCGCGTCTCCGCCATAAACATCACCCAGAGCACCTTGATCTGGTGTGCTTGTAGTGCCGCCCTGTGCTGATGCTATGCTGCTAATGTCATCCACTACTGTGATTTTGCTTCGAATCATACCCATCCAGCAGCTATAAGGAACCACTCCGCTTTGATCTGGTGTAAACTCTATAATATTATCTCCCGGAGCAAGCTTTTTTTGCAGATTGTATTGTGAAATAATAATACTGCCGTTACATCCGTTGATGTTGCCTTCCTCCGCTTTTAGATTCCACCGAACAGGGATTCCTTTCTGAACTGTTATTGGCTCATAGCGACCTGAAGAAAGCGTAGTCGTAACTGTTTGAACCCCATCTTCTATTTTAGCCACATTCGCGCTTGCATTTTGGGTGTTTTTTGCTGTTGTCCCACTGATAGACGGCAATCTTAAGCCAGATAAGCTCATTCCATTGTTAAACATAAATACTCCCAGTACCAAAACCAGCACTGCACTGACGGTCATCATTTTTTTCGTAAATTTTTTGGTCAGCACCGAGCTAAGTGCGCCAATTCCAAACATCAATGGTACGGTTCCCAAACTGAATAAAAACATGGAAAATGCGCCTTTTAGGGGGCTTCCTGTAGAAAGTGCGTAAATCTGCATCGCCTGTAACGGTCCGCATGGCATGAGCCCGTTGAGGAGTCCGACATAAAGCGGACTGTTGCTTCGTTTTTGTTCATTAATCTTTCTTGCAAAAATTTTCGGCATCCTTGGATTAAGTTTCCGAAGCCACGGAAACACATTAAGCATATTGAGCCCCATGATGACCATGAATACACCCGCAACAAGCTGTACGATTCCTTTTGCCGTACCCGAGAAACTGACAAATGAACCGATTCCGCCAATGATTCCACCAATCACCGTATAAGAAATTACTCTTCCCGAGTTATATAAAAAACTGGGTCTGAGGGAAGCAAGCTTCGTGTTATTGGGGTTATTCACGTCTTTTTGAGGAACGCATTGGGAAAGATTGATCCCTCCACACATTGCAACACAATGGAGAGAAGTTAAAAGTCCTATTACGAACAGCATGCCGTATCCCATTCCCTTTTCCGCCTGAGGGAAGAGGTTGAATATATTGAGGGCTCCAAAATGATGAAGTATCATATACAAAGCGAAAATAATGATTCCGACGCCCAGTATCTGATTGATGTTCGCTTTCTTATCCGGCTTGTCGATCGATTTAATAACCTTATAATCAAGTGCCTCAATTATTTTTATGATTTCATCAATTCTAATCTTTGCGGAATCGTAGGAAATCTCAGCCGTTCCCTTTGAATAGCTCACATGCGCAGATTGTATTCCTTTGGTATTGTTCAGTTTTTTTTCAATTCTGTTTTCACAGTTTACACAAGTCATCCCATCAATTTTCAACGTTACTTTTATAAAATTAGGTGACATACCATCCCTCCTGCATTGTTTTCAATCGAATTTTATCAAAAAGATATGTAGATTTTATGTAGATTAAAAAATTTTTGTTTACATCATATAATTTTATAAAATAATTAAATTGACAAATAAACATGGTGATGATATCCTATGTTTATTGCTGATGATATCCTTTATTCTATCGTTTTTTGTTGGAGGTTATTTCCTATGAAATATAATATGTTAGCCGGCAAATATAAGGTCTCAAAGGTGGGCATCGGAGGACACTATGGCAAGATGGAAGAAGGCTCTTTTGAAAACCGCTATGCTGACGTGAACAACGACGAAATTAAGGCAAGGACCAAAATGATAGAGAAAGCTGTCGATGCAGGAATCAATTATTTTGACACCACATGGCGCAATGAAGTAGACATGCTTTCAAAAACCATTGAACCTTTGCACATACGCGATAAAATCTTTATCAACGGGATGGTGCTGGGTGCATTTTCCGGCTCGGCCGCCACAGGTATGGATGTTTCTGATTATATGAACAAATGGCTGGATGAACGATTAAAAAATCTTCCTCAAAACAGGTTCGATTCGTTTATGATCAATGCCATTGAGGAAAATTATGATGAGTCAAAGTGCGAGAAGCTTATACGTCTTTTGGAGAAGAGAAAGAAAAACGGTGACTTTAAAGTAATCGGTTTTTCTTGCCATAACCACGATTTGGCAAGAAAAATTGCCGACAGCTTTCCTGAATTCGAGCTTATTATGACAGCATATAATTATAAAAACCGTTCGTTTGAACATAGCTTTGGCACATACAAAGGAGATTCCTCATTTGTTGCAATGAAGCCATTGATTTGGTACGAATATGGCGTTCCGTTTTGTCACATCAATAATCTTGCGAATGCAGAGAGCATACTTGGAACAAAACCCGTGAGTGATATTGGTACCCATGCCGTTAAGTGGACTTCAAAGAATCCGCTTATTACAACAACTGTATGTGCTGTAAACAACGAACAGGAATTGGAGCAGCTGATTCAAGCAGGCGAAAATGATATTACCCCGACTGAAGAAAATATGTTGGGGACTTATCAATCCGCAATCGAAAAAGACAATCATATTCCTTTTCTGATTTCTGCAATATTAGGGCGGGAGGACAATCGAAGAAGCTTGTTTTTTGGTCTGAACAATCTTGCCAATGCAATCAAGTTCCCCTATCCTGAGATCCCTTTGAATTCTCCGGACTCTGATTCAATGCTAAAAAATCTAAAACAGAAACTGATTGAAGAACTTAAAAAACAAGGATATACGAATTATATCAGAAAATAAAAAACATTAGACCATTTAAACCTATTATTGGAGGAAATACAAATTGAGAAACCAGACCAAAAACCTTGTATTCGCGGCAATCTTTTTAGCACTCGCTATCGTGGTTCCTATGCTGGGTCATTTCGACGGGCAAGTATTCTTGCCTATGCACATTCCTGTTTTGTTATGTGGCTTTGTTTGTGGTTGGAAATATGGTGGTGCTTGTGGGTTGATTGCCCCGTTGGTATCAGCTTTCATTACAGGCATGCCCCCTCTGTTCCCTATGGCTATCTGCATGATGTTCGAGCTTTGCGCTTACGGAATACTCAGCGCAATTTTATATAAAAAATTAAATATATACGATTCTTTAATCGGAGCAATGATTGGCGGAAGAATTGTCGGCGGAATTGCAAGTGCTGTTCTAATGGGTGCAGCAGGAATTCCTTACGGATTTGAAGCATTTATTGCAGGCGCATTTGTTACTGCTTTGCCGGGAATTATTATTCAACTTATTTTTATCCCTGTCATTGTTCTGGTTCTTCAAAAAGCAGGCTTTGTGAAAAAACGAACGGCATAACCCAATTCAATCGAGGTAACGTGATGGCTAAAGTAATTATTTTATGCGGAAAAATTGCAAGCGGCAAAACCACTTACGCAAACAAGTTAAAAAAGAAACAAAATGCAGTAATCCTGTCTTACGATGACTTGATGCTGACTTTATATGACGGCTGCCTTGGCGACCGTCACAATGAAACAGTTAACCGAATATCCCAATATTTTTTTCCTCTTGCGCAAAATATTGTATCACTTGGCATTGACGCTATCCTTGACTTTGGATTTTGGAGAAAGACCGAGCGTGAAGATGCAAGAGAATATTTTGAATCAAGGCGAATACCATCTGAACTCCATTATATAACTGTTCCCGAGCATCGCCGCCTATCACAGCTTGAATCAAGAAACCAATCTCTTAAAGATTCGACCGAGAGAGTATACCTGATTGATAGCGAGCTTTGTGAAAGACTGGATCAAAACTTTGAAGAACCTACACAAAATGAAATCGATTTGATTATCGAACCAAATGAAAAATAAGGAGTCTTTTTATCATGTTAATGAGAGAATATAAAAATTCGGACAAAATGATTTCCGTACTGGGTCTTGGATGTATGCGGCTTCCTAAAATCACCCCGGACAGAGAAGATATCGACTACGAGAAGGCTCAGGAGATGGTTGATTACGCCCTTTCTCACGGAATCAATTATGTGGATACTGCGCATATGTATCATAACGGTGAATCTGAAGTATTTTTGGGTCACGCGCTTCAAAAACATCAAAGAGAAAGTTTCTATCTGGCAACCAAAATGCCTATATGGATGGCCAAAACTCCTGAAGAAATGAGGAAAATTTTCGATTTGCAATTAGAGCGTCTGCAAACGGATTATATTGACTTCTATCTTTGGCATGCTTTGAATAAAGAGAACTTCAAAAGATGTATTGACTTTGGGTTGTATGAATTTTTAACCGAGAAAAAAAAGCAGGGAGCCATTCGTTATTTGGGATTTTCTTTTCATGACGCGCCAGATACACTTGAAGAAATATGCGACACATACGATTGGGACTTTGCCCAAATCCAGCTGAACTATCTGGACTGGGAGATGCAGGACGCCAAACGGCAATATGGGATTTTAGAAAAGCATGACATTCCCTGTATTATCATGGAACCCGTTCGCGGCGGTACACTTGCAAATCCTTGTGAAGCAGCAAACAAGTTGTTTTTAGAAGCAAGACCTCAAAAAAGCATTGCATCCTGGGCGATGAGATATGCCGCAACTTTTCCTAACGTTTTGACTGTGTTGAGCGGAATGTCCAACATGGAACAACTTAAAGACAATATAGACACCATGGATCATTTTGAACCTATTGATGACAAAGACAGCGAAGTGATAGAGAAAGCCGTCTTAGCCTATAAAACAAAAGACACTGTTCCCTGTACGGGCTGCCGCTATTGTATGGACTGTGTTTTCGGTGTAGATATCCCGAATGTTTTTAAACAGTATAACCAGTATGCTGTGAACCAAAATAAAGATATCTTTAAAAAAGAATTTGATTCAAGTGCGGCGCATTGTACCGCATGCGGGAAATGTGCAGAACATTGTCCGCAGGCAATCAAAATTCCTGAGAAAATAGCAATGATCAATAATCTTTATCAAGATTGACTTATTAATAAAGACCGTGCCTTTTAAAAGGCACGGTCTTTATTAATTTATTTTTTGATGTTATTCTTACTTTCTTAAATGACAAGTCTTTCTTGTGCTTTGCTCCTTTTGATGGGCTTAATGTTCTGTGTGACCTCAACTGCACCCAGATACTCTCCGTTTTCACTCCGAACGGCAATATATCTGATTAAAATAAACTTCTTTCCTATATCTACCCAAAAATCTTTATGGTCTTTTTGGTTGGCCTTAAATTCCTCCACCATCTTCTCCACAAAGCAAGCAATCTGATCCTTATGTGACAAAATCTGCCCTTGGTTTTTAGAAAAGGACTTCCTCATCTCACCACCGTCCACAAATGTTAAACCAGATGGCAATGTCCCAAGCATATTAATTAACTCTTCTCGCCCATATACCCCTGTTGGAAGTGTAATGACACCTAAGTCATCTATCTTTTCCCCAAGATTTTGATTATGGCCCAATCGCGTAATATTTTTCAAAACGTCTTGACCGATTCCTTCATAATTCACAGCTTCGCTCACCGTGATCTCCTCCTGCGTCTTTCTTCATACTTATATCACCATTCGTCATCAACAACCACGTGACTAAAAACATTTTTCTTTATGATCTTTTTCACACACTGCTTTTTTATCGCATTGATAGCATATCTCATTTTCCAATAAACTGCCTTCAAAAAAACCTTTAAGATTGTCGAGCGTCGTTTCAGCAATATTTTGCAATGCTTCATTGGTTAAAAAAGCCTGATGAGAGGTCACCAGCACATTCGGCATAGAAATCAATCGTGAAAGAGTATCATCCTGCAAAATGGTATTAGAGAAATCTTCAAAAAACAGGTCGGATTCCTCTTCGTAAACATCCAGCCCGGCACCGCCAACTTTTTGTGTTTTAATTGCATTGAGCAGTGCTTCACTGTCTATAAGTGCGCCTCTTGACGTGTTAACGATATAAACGCCGTCTTTCATTAGCTTGAGCGAATTTTCATTTACAATATGGTGCGTTGATTTGTTCAGAGGACAATGAAGAGAAATGATATCTGACTTTTGAAACAATTCTTCCAATTCAACGTATTCTATTCCTTTGTCTTTTATCGGATACGGATCGTATGCAATGACGTTCATGCCAAAGCCTTTACATATATCCATAAATATCTGACCGATTTTCCCCGTTCCGATTACCCCTACTGTTTTTTTGTATAAATCGAAACCAATCATCCCGTTTAGGCTAAAATTATATTCTCTTGTCCTGCTGTATGCACGGTGTGTTTTTCTGTTAATGGTAAGCAAAAGCGCCATTGCATGTTCCGCCACCGCAAACGGAGAATATGCAGGAACGCGTACCACATGGACTTTTTCATAAGCGGCTTTAAAATCCACATTATTATATCCCGCACAGCGCATCGCAATAATCTTGATATCATTTTCATACAATACATCTATGGCGTTGGCATCAATGTTATCATTCACAAAAGCGACTACGGCATCATACTTCCTTGCCATATACGCAGTATCGCTATTTAGCTTGCTTTCAAAATACTTTATTTCAAAATCATATTTATCCTTTAACTGCTCAAACCATATTTTATCATAAGGTTTTGTGTCAAAAAAAGCTACCTTTTTCATATCATTGTTCTGTCCTTTCAACATATCAATATGTCTTTATATATTCTATGGTATTTTATAAGTCATATTATATACGTTTTGACAAAATAATTCAAGATACGTGGTTATCATTCCTATATTCCCGCCTCAACCCAATCAATACTTGCCAAACTCGGAGTCGCTGAGGATAATCTGCCGGGTTGGTGTGCCGGAGTGAGAAGAATCC
>JARBTU010000256.1 GCA_029240015.1 Oscillospiraceae bacterium
CTCGGTTCCACAGGAAGTGATGGCGATGATGACGTCTGAGGACGGCAATAGCAGCGGAGCAAATCTAACAGCAAACCTTCCCGATGAAATCGTTTCTTCCGCTCAAGGAACCATCACAGACATAAACCTGGTAGAGGGTGTTTTGAGTGATTATCAAAATGCGGTGGTGACCATTTCAAAGTCAGAGGATTTACAAGCAAAAATATCTGTAAACGAAAGCAATATTTCTAAAATAAAAAAGGGTCAAAAAGTTATACTTACAGGAACCGGATTTTCGGGGAGCGAATATGCAGGAACAGTTTCAAAAATTTATCCCACAGCAAGAAAAAAACAGTCGGGCACAACGCAAGAAACTGTAGTGGACGTTTTGGTCAACATCAAAAATGTGAATGAGAGCATCAAATCTGGATTTTCCGTCAAGGCAAAGATAGAAACGCAAGGTGATAAAAAAGTAAATATTATTCCATATGATTCTGTGTCACAAGATGAAAGCGGGACAGAATTTGTTTATGTTTATGCAAGAGGAAAAGTTCAGAAAAGAGTCATAAAAACGGGGCTTGAGCTTTCTGAAGGCGTGGAGGTAACAGAAGGGATTACGCCGAATGACCTGCTCGTATATTCGGCATCGGGACTCAGCGGAGATGACGCGTATGTTCATATTTTCAAGAAATCATAAAGAAATCTTTTAAAAATTCAATAATCGAGGGATAAAGAAATGGCTGATTGTTTAAAAAATGCAATGCGGAATATATTGAGAAAAAGGCTTCGATCTGTTTTAACAATCACAGGGATAGCAATCGGAGTCCTTTCGGTGATTATTATTTCAACAATAGGGGATTTGGGAAAACAAACGATAAACAATGAGCTTAACAGCATAGGGATCGGAGGGCTTGCTGTCAGCTGCAGTGAGAGTGCCACGTCCGCTGAATTATACACCACCGAGCTAAATGAGATTAAAAGCGATGACTCGGTTTTTGAAGCAATGCCGCTGATGCTGGAAGTAACTGAATGCCAGATTAGGGGAGAAAAAAACAAATGTATGGTTTGGGGCGTAGACAACGGCGCTGCAAAAATTGTTTCACTTGAATTACTGTATGGAAGATTGGTAAACAAGAGCGATGTTGCAAGTTCCAATAATGTTTGTGTCGTGGATGAGACATACGCCATGGAAACCTATAAAAGAAAAAACATTGTGGGCAAAAAAATAGAGGTATTGCTCAACGGAGGATATGAAGATTTCGAAGTAGTAGGGGTAGTTTCATCTGGAGGCAACGTTTTGCAAAACTTGATGGGCAACTATATTCCAAGCTTTATGTATATTCCTTTTTCAACGTTACAAAGACTCAGCGGAAGAACGAACTTTGACCAGATTGCGGTGAAACTCAAACAGGGCGTGGATGCGGACAAAGCAGCAACCCAGATAGCAGCAAGGCTTGAAGTTCAAAACGGAGTAAAAGATTCAATAAGAGTGGAGAATCTTGCAAATCAAAAAGAAAAGCTGAACAATATATTAAATATTGTTACGTTCATACTGGCGATTATCGCAGGAATATCTCTCATTGTCGCAGGTCTTTCCATTATGACTGTTATGTTGGTGTCCGTTCATGAAAGGACGCGTGAAATCGGAATCAAAAAATCTATAGGAGCTTCCAAAGCCACCATTATGATGGAATTTTTAATGGAAGCATTGCTTATTTCACTGATTGGAAGTATCATTGGAATCATCATAGGAGTAACGATTTCATTTTTTGGTTGCATGGTGATGGGTATTGGATTTATAATGAACATGGACTTAATTTTGTTTTGCATTGCTTTTACTATTGCTGTGGGTGTGATCTTTGGCGTATATCCGGCAACGAAAGCGGCAGGTCTAAAGCCTGTAGATGCATTGAGATACGAATAATAAAGGAATGATTGGTATTGACATCTTTTGTTAAATCACCGAACTTGCCATGTGGCGAAGTGAACCTGGTTGCGGTTTCTGCTGAAAATTCAAACGTTATCAAAAAGCTTCATAAGCTTAAAATAAAAACCATTCAAGTGCAGGGGTGCGAGTTTCTCGACACCCCTGTTCGCGCGCATGCAGATATGATAATTCATCATCTTGGGGGCAGGGAATTGGTCGTTTTGAAAAGCGAGCGGGATTTAATCGAGAAGTTGGAGAATGAATATGGATTCTGTTGTCATGCAAGTGTTTCCGATATCGGACGAAAGTATCCGATGGATATTTCGCTCAATGCTTGTAGGATAGGGAATTTTATATTTTGCAAACAACAGGTTTTAGACGAGGTAATAAAAGATTATCTTATAAAACATGAGATAGAAATCGTAAATGTGAATCAAGGATACACGAAATGTTCAGCTTGCATTGTCGATGAAAAAAGTGTTGTTACTTCGGATATTGGAATAGCTAATGCAATGGAGAAAAAAGGGATAGATGTCTTACTTATAGATCCCAGAGGAATCCTTCTTGAAGGCTATGATACAGGATTTATTGGAGGGTGCTGTGGCAAGCTTGATAAAGACACAATATTATTTACAGGGGATTTATCTTCTCACAAAGACTCTCTTCTGATTCGAAAGTTCATCACAAGTAAGGGGATAGAGATACTTGAATGTGAGAACCAGGCGTTAGTGGATATCGGCGGGATATTG
>JARBTU010000257.1 GCA_029240015.1 Oscillospiraceae bacterium
CACAAAAAGGGGTATTTTTTGCTTAATGCCTGCGCCTTTTTGGAAGTATCAATATCGTATCCGATATTGATGGCGCCGCATACGCCGTTTTCATGGATATATTGAATGACTTCGTCATAATCATGGGCAAATTGAGGGTCATTATAATGTGCATGTGAGTCGAAAATACCTATCATGTGTTTTACCTCCAAAATGGGACTTAGGTCAGTGCTCCAAAAAGTAAATTATCTGATTTTGCTTCCCTGTGGAATGGCATCATCTACAAAAATGACTTTTACGTCATTTTTGGCACAGTCTGCTGCCAAAATCATGCCATTGCTTTCTACTCCGCGAAGTTTTACGGGTTTAAGGTTGGCAACGATAATCACTTTTTTTCCAATCAAATCGGAAGGAGCGTACCATGATGCGATGCCGGAAACAACTTGCCGAGTTCCGGCTCCATCATCAAGGATAAGCTTTAATAACTTATCTGATTTTTCTACTTTTTCACATTCAATAATTTTAGCGACTTTAAGCGAAATTTTTGAAAAATCTTCGATTCCTATCACAATGCCTTCAGGTGTCTCTTGTTCTTTTGGGTTTTGAGCAGCTGTGGACTTTTCAATTGCCGTCTCAATTTCTTCTAACTTCTTAGCTTCATCAAGTCGGTTGAACAAAGGCGCTGCAATACCTACCATAGTGTTAGGAGTAGTTGCCCCAAAGTCTGATAGGGATTCATAGGTTTTTACACTAGCTCCGATTTGCTTTAGGATTTCTTCGGATGTCTGCGGTAATATCGGAGAAAGCATGATTCCGATGAATCGGATGCTTTCGATAAGGTTATAAAGCACGGTTTGTAGCCTTGGCTTGCTGGATTCCTCTTTTGCAAGCGCCCACGGCATGGTCTCGTCAATATATTTATTGCTTCTCCTGGCAAGATTCATTACGCAGTCAAGCGCATCGGAAGTCTTATATTGATTCATATTCAATTCAAACCCTTTTGCGCATTCGAGCGCAGTGTGAATCAAATCTTTATCAAGCTCCTGTGAATCGGAAGATGGAAGAATTTCACCGTTAAAATATTTATGAACCATTGCAACGGTGCGGTTCACAAGGTTCCCCAACGTGTTCGCCAAATCAGAATTATATCTCGCAATGATATTTTCATAGGTGATGGTTCCGTCTTGGGCATAAGGCATTTCGTTTAACAAATAATACCTCATCGCATCCACGCCAAAATAAGAAACCAAATCATCAGCATACATTACGTTGCCTTTGGATTTGCTCATCTTGTCCTGACCTGATAACAACCATGGATGACCCAGAACTTGCTTTGGAAGAGGCACATCCAGCGCCATCAGGATAATAGGCCAGTAAATCGTGTGGAAACGTAAAATATCTTTCCCGATTACATGAACATCAGCAGGCCAATATTTTTGGAACAATTCGCCGCTTCCATCAGGGTCATAGCCAAGCGCGGTAATGTAATTGGTAAGCGCGTCAATCCAAACATAAATGACATGCTTTGGATCAAAATCCACAGGGATTCCCCAAGAGAATGAGGTTCTTGACACGCAAAGGTCTTGAAGCCCCGGTTTGAGGAAGTTGTTGATCATCTCACGCTTGCGGGATTCCGGCTGAATAAACTCTGGGTTTTCCTCAATATATTTCATCAACCGGTCTTGATACTTGCTCATTTTAAAGAAATAAGCCTCTTCTTTAGTCGTTTTAACAGGCCTTCCGCAGTCTGGGCAGCAACCGTCTTTAAGTTGGGTTTCTGTAAAAAACGACTCACAAGGAATGCAATATAGCCCCTCATATTCACTTTTATAAATATCCCCTTGTTCATAAAGCTTTTTAAAAATCTTCTGAACCACTTTTTCATGATAATCATCGGTGGTTCGGATAAACTTGTCATAGGAGGAGTTCATTAAATCCCAAATATTTCGGATTTCACCCGCAACTTTGTCTACATATTGTTTTGGGGTAATGTTTGTTTCTTTTGCAATCTCTTCAATTTTTTGACCATGCTCGTCCGTTCCTGTCAAGAAGAAAACGTCATATCCGGTCATTCTTTTAAACCTTGCAATCGCATCGGTCAAGACAATCTCATAAGTGTTTCCTATATGAGGTTTTCTTGAAGTATACGCAATGGCACTTGTTATATAAAATTTAGGATTCATTGAATCAGGCTCCTTTTTGTAAATTTATACTAATAATATATTATACCAAATTTTATTAAAAAATAAAAGGAATTTCAATATAAAAAAAAAGTAAGAGTTAATAAGTATATTTTTTATACTATTAATGATAAAAAGTTGTTGTTAAGATTTCATAACAACAACTTTTTACAGGTAATTTTTAAGAGTGAATTTTATTTAAAGCATTAAGATAAGCTTTGATACTTGCTTCGATAATATCGGTACTTAGCCCTCTTCCAGTAATGATACCGTGCTCACCTTTGATTTTTACGATAACTTCGCCCAAAGCGTCTTTCCCTTCGGTAACCGATTGTATCGTGTAATTCTCTAGTGAATAATCGCTCTTGGTAATTTTTTCGATAGCGTGGAAACAGGCGTCGATAGGTCCGTCACCGGTGGCGACTCTTTCAAAGACCTCGTCATCTATCTGAAGTTTGACTGTGCCTGTTGCGGTGATAGTGTTCCCT
>JARBTU010000258.1 GCA_029240015.1 Oscillospiraceae bacterium
TGCCTCGCGGGGGATATTATTGGGGACTATTCTTTCAAGAATCCGCTGAAAGCAGGGTACATTCTTGTATTTTGTGACATGGCTCATTACAGCATGGTGAAAAACAATACATTCAACGGAATCAATCTTCCTTCGATTGCATCTTACAATGATCAGGAAGGAATAAAAATTATTAAGCAGTTTGGCTTTGAAGATTTTAAGAG
The DNA here is from genome assembly GCA_029240015.1 of Oscillospiraceae bacterium. Lineage (GTDB taxonomy): Bacteria > Bacillota > Clostridia > Oscillospirales > Ruminococcaceae > JARBTU01. Next base: position 204 of record JARBTU010000258.1, read on the forward strand.
CCGATTGTCTTGAATGAAAAAATCAGCAGCCGCTTTTTAAAAAGCGGCTGTGTTTTATAACATGAAAAACATAGAAAATTATATGGAAAAAATGCATTTATACACCAAATAATACAATTAGAACATATTAGAAAACCTGTGAATACAATAAAAGCGGAGAACGTTCTTTAATTTTTGAAAAGGTGAATTTTATGAGTAGTTATCAATGCGGCGATTCTCTTGCGAATGAATTTTGGTCTGAAAATCAAAGCTATAACGGATGCAGACGGAACAATAGACAGGTCGCTTTGAATGCTTCGAGCGGCAGTGTTGGACCTTTGCCGATTATCACCACTTTGTTTGCGGAACCAATCAATGTGGTATCCACATCAATTGATACACGCGGGATAGGCACCACGAATAATTTATTGCACTTTAGCAGTATTATTAATCTTCCGTTGGGAATTTCAGTAACTTTTAATTTCCAAATCCGTCGTTCATTAAATAATGGTCCTCAGAATGATGTCGGTTCGACCTATACTTTCTCAACTACGGTTGTAGTTTTAGAAGCAGAGTCATTCAGCTTCCAGTTCTTTGATCCTAACGTAGAGCCAGGATTCTACACTTATTCAATAGAATTGTCAACAAACTCGATCATCGATATCACTCCTGGGGCATCCATTAACAATGCGGTGCTCAGCGTTTTAGCTGTTAAAAGCTAATTGTGAATGAAAAACGATTTTCATAGGTCGCAGATGAGATTTAGTCTGTGAAATAAAATTGACCCCTTTGCAAGCAAAAGTTTGCAAAGGGGTCAAATAATTCCTATCTAGTTTGGCGTTTTTATGATATAATAAGACAAAATTAAGAAAACAAATCGTAATAGGTGGAATGGATAACAGATGAGCATATTTGTGGATGCGGATGCTTGCCCCGTTAAAGAGATTATTATTAAATGTGCAAAGAAAAGGAAAATACCTGTAACCATGGTGATTGATACAAGCCATGTGATTAACGACGGGTACAGTACTGTTATTATGGTTGACAAAGCGCGGGACAGCGTGGATATCAAGCTGATAAACCTTGTTAAATCTGGAGACATTGTTGTTTCTCAGGATTTTGGCGTTGCCGCAATGGCGATTGGGAAAGGCGCCAAGGCGATTAATCAAAACGGGCTCATTTATTCCGATGATAATATGGACAGGCTTCTTTTTGAACGTCACATTTCTCAAAAGGTGCGAAGAGCGGGGGGCAAATCCGGAACCATGAGAAAAAGAAGCAAGCAGGATGATATTTGTTTTGAGCAAGCTTTTGAAAAGCTGTTGGGCATATAAAAAACAGCCATGCAAGGATTAATCTTTGCATGGTTGTTTTTTATATTATTGTTTATTTAAAGTATTCAACACCCGATTTAAATATCTGTTGGTCTTTCTCTCCCGGAACGTTTTTATAAAGATCTGTCCCGATACGTTCGCTGTGTGCCATTTTGCCAAGGATCCTTCCGTCAGGGGAAGTGATTCCTTCAATTGCATGCATGGATGTGTTTGGGTTAAAACGGATGTCATAGGTCGGGTTACCGCCTAAATCAACATATTGTGTGGCAACCTGGCCATTGTCCGCCAGTTTGGCAATCAATTCCTCGGTAGCAACAAAACGTCCTTCTCCGTGAGAAATCGCCACATTGTGAACGTCCCCTACGTTTGCATTCATAAACCAAGGAGATTTGTTGGAACAAATCTTCGTGTTGACCATCATAGACTGGTGACGGTGAATCGTGTTAAAAGTAAGCGTTGGAGAATCATCTTTCATATCCACGATTTCGCCGAAAGGAACAAGACCCAGCTTAATGAGCGCCTGAAACCCGTTGCAAATACCGAGCATTAAGCCGTCACGGTTTTTCAAAAGCTCATGAATGGCGTCTTTAATGCTTGGGTTTCTTAAAAAGGCGGTAATGAATTTACCGGAACCGTCCGGCTCATCTCCACCGGAGAACCCACCCGGAAGCATGATAATCTGGCTGTTCTTGATTTTGTTTGTAAAAGCGTTGACGGAATCTTCGATATCATGGCTGGAAAGATTTTTGATTACAAAAATCTCGGGAACAGCGCCGCAGCGTTCAAAAATCCTTGCAGTATCGTATTCACAGTTTGTCCCGGGGAAAACAGGGATAAGCACCCGTGGTTTTGCAACAGATAGGGCAGGGGAAACACGGTTCGTCGTTTCAAAGCTGAAAGCTTTGGGTTTTTCGTCGGTGGTTTTAATATTGCAAGCAAAAATCGGTTCCAGTTTGTTTTCATATCCCGGCAAAAAGTCTTCAAACTTCACAACGCCGTCTACAAAGTCTATGATTTGTTCATTGGTTGTGACACCGATTACGTCCAAGTCATTTGATGGGTTGTAGTGTTCGTCCAGTTCAATCAAAAATCCGCCGTATATACCGTTGAACAGGAT
>JARBTU010000259.1 GCA_029240015.1 Oscillospiraceae bacterium
CATGAAAGTAAACCCCCTTCAAAATAATAATTTATTTAATTTTATAATCATTTTGTTCTATGAAGTGATCATAAAAATTATCCTTGTTTTCACTGTTTTCAAATCTGTGCAAAGTTCTAAATGCCCCGGGGGACATGCCTGTTTGTTGCTTAAATGCTCGAAAAAATACGGTTTCGTCATGATATCCAATTGATTCTGAAATTTCCCCAATGGTTTTTTCTGTATGGGTTAACAGTTCCTTCGCATTTTTTATGCGAAGTTTTTTGATATATTGAGAAGGGGTAATTCCGTACTCTTCTTTAAAAATCTTGGTTAAATAATCATTTGAATAAGAGAAAATCGTGTTCAAATTATTTAATTTAATGTCTTTATGATAATTTTTGGCCAAATATTCCTGAAGATTCAGCGTGATTGAAGCGTATTTGGACTCAGGGGGGTTAACGGTTAACGCGAGACTTTCTAATATTTGAAGAAAAACAGCTTGTTCGGAGATGTAATTGCTTCTGTTAATGCCAATCGTTTTCAGCCTGTCAAACATCAGAACAAATTCATCCTTATCAAATTTTCCTCTTACAGGAAGAGTAAGCCTGCCATTTTTCTTTATTTTGCTTACCAAACATTCGGAGGAGTCAACATAAGGAAGACGTATCTCAGCTGCCTTGAAGTGGATATAAAAATACTTGCAGAATGGGCTCGGAAGTTTTCCTTGTTGTTTAAGTCCCGGCAGCTGGACATACCATTCTCCCGGAGTTAATACGATATCTTCATCATCTTCGGAAAAATATAGACTGTTTTCCAACATAAAAATTGCAACAAACTCGTTGAAACAGCGGGTAATGTGCTTTTCGTTTTCAGAAAAATGGCGATAATTGCTTCCTGCATATTCCGGCCATGGGGGAATTAATATCGAAAAATAAGACGAAGCGGATGAAAACATTCTCATGACCCTCTTTTCACGGATTTCGCAATATATTTTCTTGTTTTTGCAATAGCTTGAATCGTTATATAATAGTAAAATGAGATTAATAAACTAGTATTTTTATGATTTTAGCATGAAAATACTAAAAAATCAAATACATATGCCTGATTTTCTGAAAATAAACCATATCGGGATTTGCAATTTGTTAAGGAGTGATAATGAATTTAATTTTAACAGTAAATAAAAGAGAATTTAGAAAGGATTATTGTAATGAATAAAAAATATTTGGCAAAAAAATGTTTAATGCGTATTGTCCTGTTTCCATTGTCATTAATGATTGTGGTCCAATCTGTTCCTTTTTCGTCAGCAGCATCCTCTCAAAGAGGAAACGCGAATTATCTTTCCAATCAAGGTGATTTAATGGAAGATGAGTTTACCCTGTTGCCGCTCGGAACTGTTCAGGCAGATGGCTGGCTTAAACAGCAGCTCACCCTGCAAAAGAACGGAATAACAGGTGAGATGGAAAAATATCCTGATTATAATTCAACAAGCGGATGGCTTGGCGGAACGGGTGAAGATTGGGAAAGAGGTCCTTATTACGTAAGGGGACTTGTTGCACTGGCATATACATTGAATGACAGTGCATTGAAACAAAAAGCTCAAAAATGGATTGACTGGTCTATCAACCATCAGCGTGCAGACGGATTCTTCGGGCCAACATCTAATACCGACTGGTGGCCAAGAATGCCAATGCTGATGGCAATCAGGGATTATTATGATGCTACAGTAAAAGAAGGGAAAGCGGATTCAAGAGTCATTCCTTTCATGACCAAGTATTTTGATTATCAAGCCAAAACTTTGCCGACCAAACCACTCTCAGACTGGGGGAAGGCAAGGGGCGGAGATAATATTGACAGTGTATACTGGCTATACAATAAAGTATATGATTCTTCTAACCCTCAGGCTTCCAAATGGCTTCTTGATTTAGCGGCTTTGCTAAAAAACCAGACTCAGAATTGGACAGATACTTTTACAAACACAACGGTGAGAGAGCATGTTGTAAACACAAGCCAAGCAATGAAAATGCCAATATTATATTATCAGCAGTCAAAAACCCAGGCGGACAAGGATGCTCTTATGAAGGCTCTATACAATATCGGTATAGATCATGGGCGTGTGGATGGGCTTCCGAACTCTGATGAGGCGGCAAGAGACAACAAAGCCACTCGCGGTTCCGAAACTTGCGGAATCGTAGAAAACATGTTGTCTACAGAGATTGCAACGAGAATATTGGGTGAAGGCTGGCTTGGTGATCATCTTGAAAAGTTAGCATATAACTCTTTGCCTGCTGCGTATGCCCCTGATTATCTAGGTCATGCTTATTATGTGCTTCAAAACCAAGTAATGGCGACAACAGGAAACCATGAATTTGACTGTGACCATGGAGACAGCTCAGCATTTGGTGCTCCGGGTGGATTTGACTGCTGTTTTTCCAACAATCATATGGGCTGGCCGAAGTTTGTTCAAAGCATGTGGATGGGCACGAAAGACAACGGATTGGCAGTTGTTGCATATGGACCGAACAAAATAAATGCTAAAGTTGCAAACGGGAAAAATGCGGTGTTTACTCAAACAACATATTATCCGTTTGACGAAGCGATTGTTTTGAACTATTCGGGAGATAACGCACAGTTC
>JARBTU010000030.1 GCA_029240015.1 Oscillospiraceae bacterium
GCGGGTGCAGATAAAGTTTCCATTAACTCGAGTGCGGTAAGAAATCCGCAGCTTATCAGTGATGGAGCAAAGCTGTTTGGAAATCAGTGCATCGTGGTTGCGATTGATGCAAAACGAATCGACGGTCAGTTTCATGTTGTCGTAAACGGCGGAAGAATCGACACAGGGCTTGATGCGATAGAATGGGCAAAAAAAGCCTATGAACTTGGCGCAGGGGAAATTCTGTTAACGTCGATGGATACTGACGGAACCAAAAACGGATTTGATATTGAGCTTCTTAATGCAATTACTGCGGTTGTAGATATTCCTGTTATCGCATCGGGCGGGTGCGGAAGTTTGGAGCATTTCAGCGAAGTGTTCCAAAAGACATCGGCAGATGCGGCGCTTGCTGCTTCTTTGTTCCACTATAAAGAACTTACAGTGGGACAAGTAAAAAATCATTTAAGACAAAGGGGCATTGTTGCAAGATGAATCAAGAGAATTTAGATATTTATTTTCAGAAAAGTGACCTGATTCCTGCAATTGTTGTGGACGAAAAAAGCAAAGAGGTTTTGATGCTTGCTTATATGAATAAAGAAAGTCTTGAAAAAACGTTACAAACAGGATATACTTGGTTTTATAGCCGTTCAAGGAAGGAACTTTGGAACAAAGGCGCGACCTCTGGGCACTTGCAAAAAGTGAAAACTATTCACGCAGATTGTGACGATGACACGTTGCTTGTGGTGGTAGATCAAACAGGAGTTGCTTGCCATACGGGTTTTTATTCGTGCTTTTTTAAAGAGATTTGGAGAGATCATAATGATAAATGACACACTAAAAGGACTTTTTGAAGTCGTTAAGCAACGAAAAACCTGCAAAGAAGAAGGTTCTTATACTTGCTATTTATTTGAACAGGGACAGGATAAAATCCTTAAAAAATGTGGTGAAGAATGTTCCGAAATGATTATTGCTTCCAAAAATGATGATCCCCAAGAGTTGAAAAACGAAATGTGTGACTTAATTTATCACATGATGGTTTTGATGGCAGAAAAGGGGATTGAACTGGAAGAAGTCATGGAAATCCTTGAGGCGAGAAGGCAAAAAATCGGGAACCTTAAAAACTTTCATCGGGTAGACCATGAAAGTTAGGGAAGCATCACAAATATATAGGGATGGTGAGTTTAATGTATAAAGCTTGTGACAGGCGCTATAACGAGATGGAGTACCGCAGATGCGGAGAAAGCGGGATTAAAATCCCTGCAATTTCTCTTGGATTATGGCAGAATTTTGGCGAGAACAGACCTTATGTAACTTCAAAAGAAATTGTGGAACGTGCATTTGATTTGGGTATTACCCATTTTGACTTGGCAAACAACTACGGACCGCCATACGGTTCTGCGGAGAGAACTTTCGGAAAAATCATGAAAGACAGCTTAAAATCTTATCGTGATGAGCTTTTGATCAGCACCAAAGCAGGGTTTGACATGTGGCCCGGTCCATACGGAAACTGGGGATCTAAAAAATATTTGACAGCATCTCTTGACCAGAGCCTTCAGCGGATGGGGCTTGATTATGTGGATATCTTCTATCACCATCGCCCTGATCCGGAAACACCGATAGAAGAAACAATGGATGCTTTGGCTACGCTTGTAAGACAAGGAAAGGCTTTATATGTCGGTATTTCCAGTTACAGTGCGGAGCAAACCGAGAAGGCATATAAGACGTTGTTTGATATGGGCGTTCGCTGTTTGATTCATCAGCCATGCTATAACATGAAGGACCGCTGGATTGAAAACGGACTTCAGGATGTTCTTTATAAAAACGGAATGGGTTCTATTGCTTTTTGTCCGTTGGCGCAAGGAACACTGACTTCTAAATATATCAATGAAGTTCCGCAGGACTCAAGAGCTTCACGCAACAGTGGGCTTAGCCAAAGCATTACGCCTGAATTTAAAACGAAGCTCAAAAAGCTGAACGACATTGCGTCTGAAAGAGGCCAAACTCTTGCGCAAATGGCGCTTGCTTGGGTGTTAAGAGGTGGAAAAGTCACTTCCGCTTTAATTGGGGCTTCCAGCGTTTCACAGCTTGAAGAGAATGTTGCAACCATTAAAAACCTTGATTTTACAAGCGACGAGCTTACAAAGATCGATCAAATTATTTTATAAGTATTATAAAACCAAACAAATAACCCGTATTGATTTCAATACGGGTTATTTATTGTAAATTTTTATTAATAACATAGAAAAAACTTGTATTTTCTGCACTTTACCGATATAATAATTGGTATTGCTATTGAGTGTAGGAGGATATATTGAGTGCAAGATTGGGTTATTAATATTATGGAGTCTTTTGGATATGTTGGAATTCTGTTGTTGATTGCGGTTGAAAATATTTTTCCGCCGATCCCTTCTGAAGTAATCTTGACTTTAGGCGGATTTATGACAACAAAATCTGACATGAATATCTTTTTAGTATATTTGTTTGCAACTGTGGGCTCTGTTGCGGGAGCAATTGTTCTTTACGCACTAGGAAGGTTTTTAACAGAAGAGCGGTTAGGAAAGCTGATTGATAAGTTTGGAAAAGTATTAAGGTTGAAAAGAGAAGATTTGAGAAGAGCTGAAAGTTGGTTTCTTCGCCATGGAAACAGAACAGTGTTTTTCTGTCGATTTATTCCAATTATTAGAAGCTTGATTTCTATTCCTGCGGGAATGTCTAATATGAACTTTTGGAAGTTCTTATCTCTTACAACGGCCGGAACAGCGATTTGGAACGTTGTTCTTGTTACGCTTGGCAAACTTGCGGGAGATCAGTGGCAAAAAATTTCCGAATATTTTAATACGTATTCAAAAATTACCTTAGTAGTACTAATAGTCATAGGAGCAGGAGTTGCTGTTTGGGTTATTAGAAAGCTTAAAAATAGAAGCGACGTATAGTAGCTGTTTAAATATGTTTATAAATCAGCATCAAGATTTCACTTGTGATTTTTTGCTGCTGTTTTTTTATTTTTATAATGCTCCTTTGTTGTAGAGAATACAATGGAGCTGAGACCAATGATACCGATCAGGTTTGGGATAGCCATCAGTCCATTCAGCGTATCAGAAACATCCCAAACAAGGGTCAAGCTTGTTGTTGCACCAACGATGATTAACAGCACGAAAACGATTCGATAGAGCAGAATGAACCCTTTTGATTTAAAGATATACTCAATGCATCGCTCGCCATAATAAGACCACCCAATAATCGTAGCTATGGCAAAAAATACGGTTGATATTGAGATAAAATAAGTGGAAAGTCCCCCAAAGCTTGCACCGAAAGCGGCAGAGGTGAGGGCGATACCATTCAGCCCGCTATCCCAGAGTCCTGATGTGATGATTACAAGTGTTGTAAGCGTGCACATGACGATTGTGTCCGCGAAAACTTCAAAGATACCCCACATTCCTTGCTTAACAGGGCTGTCTGTTTCCGCGGCGGCGTGTGCAATCGGCGCGGAGCCTAAGCCAGCCTCGTTTGAGAAGATTCCTCTTGCGAAGCCGAATCGAAAGGCGTTCATCATTACATATCCCGAGACGCCTCCGCCAACCGACCGAAGACAGAATGCTTGATCGAAAATCATACAGAAGGCTGAAGGAATATTTTCAAATTTAATCATTAAAGCAACAATTGCGCCTATAATAAAAACAATAGCCATAAACGGAACGATTTTTTCGGTTATCTGTGCGATGCGCTTTACTCCGCCGATAATAATAACAGCTATAATAATTGCGGTAACCACTCCGCTGACGAGCTCATTGACTCCAAATGCATTTTCCATTGCCTGCGCAATAGAATTTGTTTGTGCCATGTTTCCGATTCCGAAAGAAGCTATGGCACAAAAGACAGCAAAAAGTACAGCCAGCCATTTTTTATGAAGACCGTGCTCAATGTAGTACATCGGTCCGCCAAGATACCTGCCATCCTTTGATTGCTTTCTGAATTTTATGGCAAGGAGAACTTCTGCGTACTTGGTCATCATACCGAAAAATGCGCTGATCCACATCCAGAAAACAGCGCCGGGTCCTCCCGCTACAATGGCGGTGGCAACCCCCACGATATTTCCCGTTCCGAGCGTTCCTGCAAGCGCAGTAGTCATTGCCTGAAAAGGAGTAATGGAATTTTTGGTTGCTTTGGCTTTGGCATCTTTAGACAGGAGACTCCCAATGGTCGCCTGGTAGATATCCTTAATCTTTGTTATCTGCAAAAATCCTGTCTTAAAAGAAAAATATACCCCGACGCCTACCAATAATATGAGCATCACAGGGCCCCAAACGAATGAATTAATGATATTATTTATTCTTTCAATTCCTACTAATACTGACTGCATTAAAAAACCTGCCTTTTATAAAATCGTATTATTAATATCTATTTGAATTTTTTTGTTATTATACATATCTCTTGAAATCACTCGAAAAATAAACTATAATAATCAAGACAGTATATGTTGTTTGAAAATTGTAATAAAGGAAGGTGTTTTTGCGTATGCTATTGGCAATAGATGTGGGGAATTCCAATATTTCTCTTGGCGTTTTTGAAAAAGAAGAATTGGTTTTTTCATCAAGCATCGGGACAGACCTTAAACAAACATCCGACCAATATGCAATGCAAATGAAGAACCTTTTTATTTACAATGATTTTTGTCAGGATGATATTTCCGAAGCAATCATATCCAGTGTTGTTCCCACTTTGACAAACGTGATTTCAGATGCGGCAAAAAAACTCATCGGTAAAAAACCTATGGTGGTTTCCGCGGGGATTAAGACCGGGCTGAACATCAAGCTTCCCAATTCGGTGAACCTGGGGAGCGATTTGGTTTGTACGGCTGTAGGAACAATTAAGAACTATCCGCTTCCAGCGATTATTGTTGACTTAGGAACGGTAACAACCATTACTGCCATCAGCAAGGATGGAGTGTTGCTAGGAACGTCTATTATGGCGGGAGTAGGAATCAGTTTGGAAGGACTGAAGCAAAAAACGGCGAATCTGCCATTGGTGAGCATTGATGAATCATGCAGCCTAATCGGCACGAACACCTTTTTGGCAATCAAGTCCGGCATTACATACGGAACAGCGTGCATGATTGACGGTATGTGCGAACGGTACACAGATGAGCTCGGAATGGAGTCAACGCTCGTGATGACCGGCGGGTATGCGACATCCATCTTATCTTTTTGCAAAAAAGAATACATCTTTGATGAATATCTTTTATTGAAGGGCTTAAAGATTATATTCGACAAAAACAACAAACACAGCTGTTAATAAAATGAAGCACTGCATCTTAGAGAAGAGCGGTAGCAGGAGGTTTTTTTATGACAAATATTGATCGAGGCAGTTCAACCAAAAGGCTTGTTTTGCTCGCTATGTTCAGCGCAATCATCGTGGTTTTGTCCGTTGTCCCGTATCTGGGGTATATCCCGTTGGGATTCATCAATGCAACGACGATTCACATCCCTGTCATCATCGGAGCGATTTTGTTAGGTCCAAAAGAGGGCGGATTTTTGGGAGGAGTGTTCGGGCTAACAAGCTTGCTTAAAAATACGTTTCAGCCCAATTTAACCTCATTTGTATTTTCTCCCTTTTATTCATCACCTGATGGGAGCGGAAGCATATGGAGCTTAATTATATGCTTGGTTCCGAGGATTTTGATAGGTGTTGTAGCAGGGTTGGTCTTCAATTGGATTCAACGAAAAGATAAAACAAAAATTCTTGCTTGCGGAATAAGCGCAATTTTGGCATCTTTGACAAATACAGTCCTTGTAATGAGCGGGATTTATTTATTTTTCGGAGGAGCCTATGCAACAGCTAAAAAAATAGAGTACGTTGGTGTGTTTAAGGCCGTATCCGCTGTTGTTGCTACTGTTGGAGTTCCGGAAGCGATTGTTGCCGCAATTTTAACTATACTGATTTGCAAACCTTTGTTTATTGCCTTAAAAAGAAAATAAATTTTTTATATGAGAAACCCCGTAAGATTCGTAAGAATCTTACGGGGTTTCTTTATATCACAACTTGCAACGTTACGAAATATAGGATATAATTGGATTAACACTAAAACGGAGATGATTGTCCACCGTGTTTATAAAGATATTTAGGTTTAAGAAAATATATATGATTATAGTGGCAGTAATCATTGTAATCATATTATTTTTATATTGGCAAGACAATGATATCATGATTACCGATGTTCCATATAAAAACAGCAAGATTCCGAAGCAATTTGAAAATTATAAGGTTTTGCAGATATCTGATTTACATGATAAAAAGTTCGGGAAAGACCAGAAAAGCATCATGAAGCATATTGAAGCAATAAAGCCTGACATGATTGTAATCACGGGTGATTTGATTGACAAAAGAAGGACTACGATTCATAACATACAGCCTGCGATTACGCTGCTAAATAAGATTAAAGATATTGCACCGGTTTATTATGTGAAAGGGAACCATGAAAACAGCACCAAAATATATCCGGTTTTGGAAAAAGAGTTACTTGAAAACAATGCGGTCGTGTTAAACGATCAAGGCGTAGAAATCAAGCGAGGAGAGGACACGATAAATCTGATTGGAATGGATGATCTGATTGCTGAAAAAAGGCTTCAAAATCCAAAGGGAGACCGATTTGATTTTGAAAGCACATTGGCGAGTATTAGACAAGGCATGCCCGACAGGTTTACGGTGCTCTTGTCCCACAGGCCGGAATTGATAGATATTTACAGCAACCAAAAAATAGACATGGCTTTGTGCGGTCACGCGCACGGTGGGCAGATAAGGTTGCCTTTCGTTGGAGCGTTGTATGCGCCCGATCAGGGCTTTTTCCCTAAGTATGCGAGCGGGGTTTATCAGCTGGGGTCAACGTCAATGATTGTCAGCAGAGGGCTTGGGAACAGCTTGCTCCCCGCAAGGGTATTCAATCGACCTGAACTGGTTGTTGTAACATTACACAGAGATTAAAAAATACGTAATCTTTTTGTTAAGAAAAAAGATTATGTATTTTATAGCCTGTAAGCAATAAGAAAGGTGTTATCAGTGAGAGAATAATGCCTAAAGCCGATGCTGCAATAATTAGAGCCATATATAAGATATGAGTATCTTGCCCTGCAAAAGAAGTTAAGTTTAAAAAAGCCGCCTCGTTGTTATACATCATATCAAAGATATTTATAATCCAAAAAACGCCTGTGCCGAAACAAAGCGGTGCAATGCTTATTGAAAAATAAAATCCTGTTTTCGTTCTATTTTTGATTCCTTTGTGCCCTAAATAAATCACAGGAAGTAACAGAACAGGAACAATCATTCCCAAAAAGAATGGGGATAAGACAATAAAAAGCAAAGCACACATCCAAAAAAGTCGGTGATATTTTTTAACGGTTAGTGTTTGGTCAGAGGAGTTCGGTACCAAAGCCTTGATATCTTTCAGATAATTGAGACAATGAGCCAGACCGTTTTTTGATAACGTCGTATCTGCCAAATACTCAGACAATAAATAATTCCCCTTTTTGATCATGGATTCATAATTATTTTTGTCTTTTTCCTCTTCCTTTTGTTTGACGGAAGAGAGTTCTTTTTTTGCTTTTTCCAGTTCGCTTATAACAAACAGAACCTGTTCTTGTTTTAAATTAAAGCTTTTTAACTTTACGATAATAGCGTTCAAAACCTTAAACACTTCTTGATTATCCATATTAGCCTCCATGGAAAATTAAGTTAAATTCCCAGTTATATTATGTCTATAATCGAGAGTTTTTATGCATGAAATCCATCTTTTAGGGAGCCAAAGAAAATTTTGTAAAGAATCTGGTTTTTAACTATTGACAAACCTTAAAATACATTATATACTAATATTCAGACAACTGAACACAATATATAGTGTATGACAAGGGAGAGATTTAGAGGATGATTACCAAAATTATCAAACGGGACGGACGCGAAGTCCCTTTTAATATCGAAAAAATTACCAACGCGATTTTTAAAGCTGCACAGGCTGTGGGCGGAAACAATTATGAAGAAAGTATGCAGCTTGCCTATCAGGTTTGCGAGTATGTTGAAAAAACAATAGGAAATAAAGTTCCGACGGTTGAACAGTTACAGGACGCGGTTGAACATATACTTGTGGAGAACGGACATGCGAAAACCGCAAAAACATATATTCTCTATCGTGATGGAAGAACCCGCGTTCGCGAAATGAACACCAAACTCATGAAAATATATGAGGACTTGACATTTAAACCTGCTGTTGACAATGATATCAAGAGAGAAAATGCGAATATAGACGGCGACACTGCGATGGGCACCATGCTTAAATATGGTTCCGAGGGAGCCAAACAGTTTTATGAGATGTATGTATTGGATCCAAGACATGCTAAAGCACATGCAAACGGTGACATCCACATACACGATTTGGACTTTTTGACGTTAACAACAACCTGCTGTCAGATAGATATCATCAAACTGTTTGAAAACGGATTTTCCACCGGTCACGGTTTTTTGAGAGAGCCGAATGATATTCAAAGCTACTCTGCGCTTGCTTGTATTGCGATTCAGTCGAATCAGAATGATCAGCATGGCGGACAAAGCGTTCCTAATTTTGAGTACGGAATGGCAAAAGGGGTCGCAAAAACTTATAAAAAACATTATCGGCAAAATATGATAAAGGCACTTGAACTGTTGTCAGACATCAGTGAGCCGAAAGAGCTCATTATCAGTCTGTTTGAGCAGATTGAAAATAACAAAGGAATTAGTCCGACGCTTTTAAACGACAACGGAATGGATGAAGCCATAAAGCAAGCATTAATAGAATATGTTGATGAAAAGACAGCGAATAAAATACTTAAATTCACCATAAAAACTGCACTAACAGAAACAGACCGTTCTACTTATCAGGCAATGGAGGCGTTGGTGCATAACCTTAACACGATGCATTCCAGAGCGGGTGCTCAAATTCCGTTCAGCTCCATCAACTATGGGCTGGATACTTCTCCTGAGGGAAGGATGGTCATTAAAAATGTTCTTCTTGCGACCGAAAGAGGACTGGGTGACGGAGAAACGCCGATCTTCCCAATCCATATCTTCAAAGTAAAAGAAGGAATTAATTACAATCCGGGAGAGCCGAACTATGACTTGTTTAAGCTTGCCTGCCGCGTTTCGGCGAAGAGATTGTTCCCGAACTTCTCGTTTATTGATGCGCCGTTTAACCTCCCTTATTATAAGCCTGGGGATTATAATACCGAAGTAGCCTATATGGGCTGCCGCACAAGGGTGGTCGCCAATGCTTATGACGAAAATCGTGAATTGGTTTGCGGAAGAGGCAACTTAAGCTTTACTTCCATCAACCTTCCAAGGTTGGGAATAGAAGCGCACGGAGACGTTGATAAGTTCTTTGCGGGCTTGGATGAAATGATTGATTTGTGTGCAGAGCAGCTTATGTATCGATATAGAATACAGGCACAAAAGAAGGTTAGGAACTATCCTTTCCTGATGGGCCAGGGAATATGGTTAGACAGTGACAAATTGGAGCTTGATGATGAAGTCGGCGAAGTTTTAAAGCATGGAACATTGACCATTGGCTTCATTGGTCTTGCGGAAACACTTAAGGCTTTGATTGGCAAGCATCATGGTGAAAGTGAAGAAGCGCGTGCATTAGGGCTAAAGATTGTATCTCATATGAGAGAGCGAATGGATGAGGAAACAAAGAAAACAGGATTCAACTACTCGTTGATTGCTACTCCTGCCGAAGGATTGTCGGGAAGATTTGTCCGCATGGACAAGAAAAAATACGGGATTATTGAAGGCGTAACGGACAGGGATTATTATACAAACTCTTTTCATGTTCCTGTATACTATCCAATCAGTGCGTTTGAAAAGATAAAAATCGAAGCACCGTATCATGCATATACCAACGGGGGACACATCAGCTATATTGAGCTTGATGGAGACCCTGTCAACAATATTGAAGCGTTCGAGCAGGTGGTAAGATGCATGAAAGAGTCGGGTATAGGATACGGTTCCATCAACCATCCGGTAGACCGTGACCCGGTTTGCGGATACTCCGGCATTATCGGCAACGAATGCCCGAAATGCGGAAGAACAGAAGGAGACGGACAACCGAACTTTGAAAGAATCAGACGTATTACGGGGTACCTTGTTGGCACGGTGGAAAGATTCAACAACGCAAAAAGAGCGGAAGAGTCTCAAAGAGTAAAACATAATATCAGTTTATAAAATTAAATCTTGGAACAAAGGTGAGGTCTTAATGGACTTCGCCTTTGTTGTGTGTTTTTATATAAAAGAAAAGGATGTGTTATGATGGAACAACAGGTGAAGATAGCGGGAATTCTTTCCGAATCAATTGTAGACGGTCCCGGAATCAGAATGGTTGTGTTTTTTCAAGGGTGTCCTCATGGGTGTGAAGGATGTCACAACCCCAAAACGCATGATTTTAAGGGTGGAAAATATAAGTCTATTGATAACATCATCAAAAAGATCAGAGAAAATCCTTTACTTTCTGGGGTTACAATTAGCGGAGGGGAGCCTTTTTGTCAACCAAAAGAGCTTTTGGAGCTTGTAAAGAGAATAAAACAAGAAAAAAAAGGCATAATTATATATTCGGGATACAAAATTGAGGAACTTTTACAAATGGAAAGTACAATAAAAGAAATATTGCAAAACACCGATTATCTGATTGATGGCAAATTTGATATTGCCAAAAGAGATTTGCTGCTTAAATTTAGGGGAAGTTCAAACCAAAGGGTCATTGATTGCAGAAAAACGTTGGAAGAAGGAAAAATTGCAGAGCATGAATTTTGAAAAAAATTTTATCTAAAAGTTGCCATTTCGAGTGTTATTTACTATAATAAAAAGGCCAGAGGATTTTTTTCTTTTGCAAATATATTAAAACCAATATTATTCGGAGGTCTTATTCATGTCAAACAAAATCGACCGTTTTTTTGAGGATATAAAAAGTAAGAAAGTAGCATTTATCGGCACAGGTGTCAGCCATATTGATTTAATCAAGATGTTCTGTAAAAAAGGAATATCCACAACCGTTTTTGATAAAAGAAGTGCAGAACTCTTAGGAAGTACTTACCAAGACTTGTTGAAGTATGGAGCAAGGTTTCATCTGGGCGAAACCTATCTTGATAATCTTTGCGAGTATGATGTTATTTTCAGAACGCCGGGAATGAACTTTTTCTCTCCTGCACTTGCAAAAGCAAGAGAGAGCGGAAAGGTTGTTACCTCCGAGATGGAAGTGTTTTTTGACCTTTGCCCTTGTATGGTCTACGCGGTGACAGGGTCGGACGGAAAAACCACCACCACCACGCTAATCAGCGAGCTTTTAAAAGCACAGGGGAAAACCGTCCACTTGGGCGGGAACATCGGAAGAGCATTGTTGCCGGTTATCGAACAGATAAGGCCTGATGACGTTGCGGTTGTGGAGCTTTCAAGCTTTCAGCTAATTTCGATGCGCCAGTCTCCTGATATTGCGGTCATCACCAA
>JARBTU010000031.1 GCA_029240015.1 Oscillospiraceae bacterium
TCAAACGGTGTTTTAATTGAAGGTGAATATACAGAACATACCAGAATTCAGCCAATACGCCATACTTTAAACATTTATGTAAACGATAAATTTGTTAAAAGAGCATTATTTGATAAATCATCAAATAATTGGCAGAGATGGATGTATCAAGGCGAAAGATTGAATCTGGAAAAAGGTGAAAATACAATTACTTATAAAGTTGATGACAATAATAACGGAGAAGTGCAATTCGATTATTTCGCAGTTGATAAACTATAAAAATTAATTAGAATTTATGCCAGCGGTTTCACTGAAAAGTGCCGCTGGTTTTTCTTTAATATTGAAAAGATACAGGTTGGGAGGATACATAAAGAAACCAGAGAGATTGCTTATTATCAATCATATTATTTATATCATCATGGCACGGAAGAATTAGCGCATATGGAAATGGTAAGCGCAATCGTTTATCAGCTTACAAGAAACTTAAGTGTGGACGAAATAAAAAGGCAGGGCTTTGACGCCTATTTTGTTGACCACACAACCGGACTATACCCAGTTGCAGCAGCGGGGTGGCCATACAATGCGGCAACTTTTGCATCCAAAGGTGATGTTATTACAGATCTAAACGAAGACCTGGCTGCAGAGCAAAAAGCAAGGACAACATATGATAACATATTAAGATTAGTAGATGATCCGGATGTCAGAGATCCGATCAAATTCTTAAGAGCAAGAGAAATTGTTCACTATCAGCGTTTTGGGGAACCAAAACAATCAAAATAGAACAAAAAGAAATATTAAAAAGCAAATCTGTCCACAAAACCGGCAAAGGTCTGTTTTTTAATATTTCTTTCAAATGAAAAAAGGCGGTTATATGATTTCATATAACCGCCTTTATATGTATTAGATAATGTTATTTAACGCAATTCTTTTTAGCTTTTCCCGATAAAAGATGTATTTACACAGTTCCTGGTCGTTTTTGCGTGAGTTGTTTTTAAAGATACATCCGTATTGATTGGTGAATTTTAAGGAGGAAGCCTTTCTAACAATATCAAAGGAAATATTTATAATCGTGTCTTTCAATATCAGATCAGCTTTATATTGATTTCCAACAGGAAGATCTCGGTTGCAGCCTAACAAGAAGCCGCCCAAACTAATGTCCAAGACCGTGGATTTAATGGGCTTATCCACCGCAACAGGGACATCCTTTATCAGTTGATAGAAAATATCCATCGGGATTTCGGTATCCACACGATAATAACTTCTTAAATCAGATTCAATGGATTTGCTTATCACGATAAGCCGCATGTAATTTTTTTGGCTTAAGAACACATAGGTCAAAAAGACTTCTGTTCTTCCGTTTTCGTAATGTACGATGATTTTTAATTTTTCTCCCGGATCAAGCAAGGGAAAGATGTTCCCTTTCAGCTCAAGATTTCCGTTTTTTTTGCTCCATAAATAACCGCTGACCAAAAGCTTTTCATCTTTATAAATATCCGCTTGAATCAGGTTGTCGGTATCTTTATATTTTTTTTGATTGTTTTCATCGTCCATATTAATCACCTCTTATGGAATTCGTGGTATATATCTTTTAAAGCTAAAGTATAATAAAGGAAAAATTTAGTTGATTCCATTGTAACATAATGATGCGAGAAAAAACAAGATAATTACAGATTAATGTAGTAAAGCCTAAAAAAGGGAATGTCCATATCCATTTAATTGTAAGATTTTTATATGAAATGATAAAATAAAAAAGTTTATGAATAGGACAATTTTAGAAAAACATATAAATTTAACAAAAAAGAAGGGGGAGTGAACATCGATTTTTTTGAGCAGTATGAAAAGGAAGTGCATGTTTTTCATCACAACAATAAGGCTGTAACAGTCGAGAATTTATTCCCGAAAGGTTCAGATCAGGAACAAGTTAAAATGAAAAAGAACATTCAAAAAATCTTATACGATGTTTTCAGGAAATATCAGTAAAAGCATCAGAATAATATCATAGTCAAAAAGAGAGGAGGCTTTATAAAAATAACGTAAGAAAGGAGGTGGAGCATGGTTGTATGCCATCTATGCACGCCAGTCTGTTGACAAGGCGGATAGCATTTCGATTGAAAGCCAAATCGAGTATTGTGAGTATGAACTGAGAGGGCAGCCTTACAAAACCTATCAGGACAAAGGATACAGCGGCAAGAACACCCAAAGACCGGCCTTTAAAGAGCTTTTATCTGATATAAAAGGAGGAGAGATACACAAGGTCATTGTTTATAAGCTTGACAGAATCAGCCGTTCTATCCTTGACTTTTCAAATATGATGCAGGTGTTTGAAAAACATCAGGTGGAATTCATCTCCTGTACTGAGAAGTTCGACACATCCACCCCTATGGGGAGAGCAATGCTGAATATTTGTATCGTGTTCGCACAGCTGGAACGGGAAACGATCCAAAAGCGGGTGGCGGATGCTTATTATTCAAGAAGCCAAAAAGGATTATATATGGGGGGAAGGGTCCCGTATGGCTTTCATATGGAACAAACAGTAATAGGAGGCATAAAAACCTCCAAATATGTGGTAAATCCTGAAGAAGCAGAGCAAATAAAGTTACTTTATGAACTTTACGCCGATCCGCATACGTCCTATGGGGACGTTATACAATATATATCGGATCATCGCATCAAAAATTTAAGGAATCATACATGGAATCGGACAAGAATATCCGAAATCATTAAAAATCCTATCTATGTGAGGGCAGATTTGGACATTTATGAGTTCTATAAAGCCCAGGAAACGATTATTGCAAATGATGCAGGTGATTTTTTGGGAACAAACGGGTGTTATCTTTATAGCGGGAAAGAGGCGAAAAGAAAAACCGTAAACCTGAAGGGACAAAATCTAGTCATTGCCCCTCACGAAGGAATCGTTTCTTCCGATATCTGGTTAAAGTGCAGAAAAAAATGTTTGGGAAGAGGAGAATCTAAAAGCGCGGTAAAAGCGGTCAATACATGGCTTGCGGGAAAGATAAAATGTGCGAACTGCGGCTATGCACTGACAATAAAGAAAACCAATACCCAAGCGGGAAGGTATTTTATATGCAGCAGGAGAATGAATACGCATCGGTGCGAAGGTGCCGGAACCATCCATGCATCAATGATGGAGCAGCTTATCTTGAAAGAGTTACGATATAAACTAAAACAGTTTCCAACTTTGCACCCTCCTATTGGAAGCAAAGCAAATCAAATGACGGCGCAGATTCAGACGCATATTACGCAGCTTCAGAATGAGGCGGAGAACCTATTGAAAAAACTGCCTGAAGCCAGTGAAATATTGGCGGAGTACATAGAAAGCCGAATTACAGAAATCGATAAGCAGAAGAAAAATCTGATAAAAGAAGAGGCACTTTTGGAAGACGAATGGAAAAAACAGCAGGGAGAACAAGGAATTCAGAACTATGAAGACAAATGGGATGAAATAACTTTTGATGACAAACGAATTGTTGCCGATTGTCTGATTGAAAAAATACTCGCAACTCACGATAAAGTTGTGATTTGTTGGAGGGTATAGCTTGTTTTATTCTATGCTGTTTGTTTTGGGGAAGCATTACGCATTACGCAGGACCATCTTGACGCTAAAAACTTCTATGCGTTTAATCCGTCATTTGATAAAAAATAGCGTAAAATATTTTGTAGTTAACAAGGGCATATGCCTTTGTTGATTCACATATAATAATCAGGTGCACGCTGAATCGGCATGCACCTGATTATGTTTTTTTGAATAAAATAGGGTTATGAAAGCGAAAATCATGAAAGGAGAGCACGCAGTGGAAAAGAAAATAGATCCGAAACATAAGGTTCCATTGCAGCAGGTGAAAAGACTTGAAATCATTGAGCAGGAGGTCATCAGGAAGCTAAGAGAAGTTCCGGGAGATATTGATGATTTCATTTTTTCGAGCGAAGATCAGCATGCTGCAAGTGAAAGATAATAGTTACGTGGAGTACTTAATCATATTTGTGAATATTCCCAACAAAAAAGATGTAAATTTTTGTTTGGGAATATTTTTCATTTATTAAGACAATAATAGGGGTAATTTTAAATAAATATTTATTGTCAGGGAGGAATAGAGGATGTCTGTATCGGAAAATATTGTTGGGAATCCCTTTTGGACAAGCACGTCGGAAATCCCCAATCTGTATCCGTGGATGTCTCAGGACGAAGACTGCGACGTTGCCATTATTGGCGGAGGGGTAACGGCTGCTATGGCGGCATACAGATTTTCGCAGGATGGAATCAAAACCGTATTGATTTCCCGTTCTCCGATCGGATACGGAGCAACGGGAATAAGCCTGGGAATTTTAGATTACAGTGTTGAGCGGGGACTCATAGACTTAGGCAAGATGCTGGGCAAAGAAAAAGCTGTAAGGTGTTTTAAACTCTGTGAACAGGCGATTGACAATATCGAGGATATCGTGGAATCGTTTGACAAAGATGTGGGGTTTTTAAGAAGAGATGTGCTCGCCTATACTTCGGACAAGCAAAAGCAGGATGAGTTCAACACAGAGTATCTGATGAGAAAGCACAATAATTTTGATGTCAGCTATCTTGAAAAGAATGAGGCCCGGGATATGTTTTCTTTCAACATTGAAGCGGGAATCTTGTCCAAAAATCTTGGGGCGGAGGTGAACCCGTATCTTTTGACACACGCGCTGGTGGAAAAGGCTGTGGAACAGGGTGCAAAAGTTTATGAAAACACCGAAGCGATAAACGTTGTTCCCGGTCATGATAGCGTGGAGATACAAACGGGCGCACGAAAAAAATTGACAACAAAGAAACTGATTCTGGCAACAGGATTTAGTCAGAACTCTGTTATTAATTCACTGCTTAGCAAAAAGACGACGTTTATGCTGACTACAAATGCGGTGGAACATTTCTCGGGTTATGAGTCCAGATGTATCATCAAAAACGACAGAGCACCGTATACCTATATCCGAACGACGCCCGACGACAGGTTGATTATAGGCGGATTGAGCAGCAACGCGATTCTCAAAGACGGAAGACTTGGGAAGCTTGTCAATGCAAATAAGATTGTTAAAAATAAGCACAAAGAACTGGAAAACAAGTTGAATTTGATGTTTTGCGCAATGCCGGACATGGAAGCGGAATATGAGTATTCAGGAGCGGTCGCAGACACGTATGACCATCTTCCGATTATAGGAGAACAGCAGGAATATCCGAACGTCTTGTTTGATATCTGTTGCGGAGCAAACGGAATTGTTTTTTCAGAAATAGCAAGTAGGATTTTGCTGTCATTATATCATGGAGAACAAAATGAAGATATGGAACTTTTTTCCCCATCCAGAGAGTCTTTATAAAAGATTTGATTTTGTGTGTATTTTGAGATACAATAATAATCACTGTATTTGAGGATAAAGGTGATTATAGGGATGTTAAAACGAATTTACAATCAAAATAAAGAAACCATTTTGTATCTTTTTTTCGGCGGACTTACCACGTTAGTCAACATTGTTTCGTTTAAACTGATGCTGCTGTTTGCAGGAGTAATCGTTTCCAACGTTGTTGCATGGTTTGTGTCGGTTGCCTTTGCTTATATTACAAACAAACTTTACGTGTTTAACAGCAAAAGCTTTGACCGCGCTCTCTTGTTAAAAGAAGTCTCTTCTTTTTTTGGATATCGTGTATTATCACTCATAATTGATACAGCAATCGTATGGTTTTTTGTTGAAAAACTTCTTTATAATGATTTGCTCATTAAGATATTATCTAATATTTTAGTTATCATTTTAAATTATGTATTCAGTAAGCTGTTTATTTTTAAAAAGACTTCAGATAAACACTGATATCAGCATCATTTCCACCAGTCTTGCATAAATAGGTTCAAGCTCGATGATAGGCAGAGGATTTTCCCCTCTGCCTATTTTTATTGCGAATGCAAGTCCCGAATATTTTTTGATGAACCAGTCACAAAAATCACCGTAGGAAGTGTCTTCAGAACGGTGAAAAAGACTGTACCCACAGGAAGAACTAAGGATGTCCCCCACAAATTTTGAAATCAGCGGGGCGTTTTTGCCATAGCGATAAACAATCTCCTCTCCATGAGAACAAAATGACATTACTTTTTTGAGCGGAAATGAGCTGCAAAGCGAAACAAGCGACTTGGTCTCCGGTTCTGAATGTGCAAAATGGCACCCATAGAATAGTTGAGAGGACGGTTTGGAACCGTGCACTTTTGCACAGTGCTTGACCTTTTCATAGTCTGTATCAAAATTATAAAAAAGGTCTACTCCACGGGCGTTATCCTGCCAAGGGGAGGGGGATCCCTCCATAGCGTGAACCACGGAGTCTTCATAGCGTCCTGCGGTGTGAGTTCCGCCCATCAGGATTTCCAGCCCGTCGGGATTCACCACGGGAACACAGATCAACCCGCGCTGAAGCAGTGATTTTCGGATATTGATGCCCATAAACGTCGTGTCGGATTGATAATGACAGCACAAATCTTCAAGAAATCGGAGAATCAAAAGACTTGTAAGCCATTCCTGTGCATAGAATGTTCCCACAAAGAGAGTCGCATTTTTCAAGTTTCCGATGCCAAGGGCAGGGATTTTTCTTTTTAAAACACTTTTTCCGGTGCAAAAGATTTTTAAATCAGGACACCGGACTTTTATATTTGCAATAGCTTTTACAACATCATCATAGCGGGGCGGATTGTTATAAAAACAATGATCCATAGAACTCCTCCAATAGCATAAAATAGGCCATGTTACTATTAGTATATTGACAAAGCCTGTTAAAAATGTTTTTGATTGAGTTTAAATTCTATATAATAAAAAAGAATGCACTGTAAATAGTTGCAATTGGTGCTTGAAAAAGATGGTTTGCTATGGCATAATCATAATAACAGTCTGTTATTATAGAGTAGGGATTGGGATCATATACAGAAAGTGCAAGAATGCTTTAAACAACCTTTAAGATTAATACAACAGATATATGGACTAAAGCATTTATTTTAATAAAGGAAGTCAGGTTTTTATGATATGGAACTTTTCGAGAAACGATTAGCGACACAAAACATTTATGAAGGACGCATTATAGCGCTTAAAAAAGATACCGTTTTGCTCGAGAATAACGTCGAAGCGACAAGAGAAGTAGTCATGCATCCGGGTGGAGTGTGCATCGTTCCGTTGGATGAAAATGACGAAGTGCTGCTGGTAAAGCAGTTTCGATATCCTTACGGTAAAGCAATTTATGAAATTCCCGCAGGGAAGCTGAATCGGGGAGAAGACCCTTTTGAATGCGGAAAGCGCGAACTGTTGGAAGAAACGGGTGCAACAGCGAGCGAATATGTCTTTCTGGGGGAACTTTATCCGTCGCCGGCATATGTTGACGAAGTCATCTATATGTATTTAGCAAAAGGGCTTGCGTTTTCCTCACAAAATCTTGATGAGGATGAATTTTTGCAGGTATGTCGTTTTCCGCTTCAGGACGTTGTGGATAAGATTCTAAACGGAGAAATCAAGGACAGCAAGACCCAAACCGCAATTTTAAAAACCAAGATGTTAAAGCTTCAGGGCAAAATCTAGCAAATGCCGATGAATAACGGCACATTTAACGAAGGAGAATGAGCATGGATTATCAAGAAGGGCAATCTTTTGTTCCAAGAAGCTTTTGGGACAGAATAACATTGAAATCAAGGGCTAAAAATGTATTAAGGGCAACCTATTGGACCTGTTTTTTGGTGTCACTTGTGGCAGGGATTCTTAGTGGGGGAGAAACGCCTCGTTTCAGGACTAATATTAATTTAAACAATACATCATTTAGAATGAATGACATTTTGCCGGATGAATTAACAAGGCTTTTCAAAATATCGGAGTTCCCTTTCTTTGCGTTTGGAATAGGTTTTTCGGTTGTGATGTTGGCATTAGCAGTCGCGATTGCTTTTTATGTTTTTGTGGGTGGCCCGATAGAAGTGGGAAGTGCAAGATTCTTTTCGCTCAACTCCAAGCGCCCTGCTATATTTAAAACACTTTTTTCAGGCTTTAACAGCAACGAATACTTAAAAAATGTGAAAACGATGTTTTTAAAAACACTTTATGTGTTTTTGTGGTCATTATTGCTTATCGTTCCGGGCATAATAAAATATTATGAATACAAAATGGTTCGGTACATTATTGCCGAAAATCCGAACATAGAAACCAACCGCGCACTTGAAATCAGCAGAAGAATGACATACGGTGAAAAATGGGAGATGTTCGTGCTGGACCTTTCCTTTATCGGATGGTATTTGCTTGGGGCATTGGCGGCTGCTTTGACTTGTGGGATCGGGGCATTATCATTTTTGTTCTTAACACCATACGTGCATGCAACAGAAGCAGAACTTTACGGTGCATTAAGACAAAAAGCAGTGAGAATCAGAGCATGCGGGCCGTTGGAAATCGGTGCGGAACTTTTTGAAAGATACGGGGAACAACCGCAAGGATAAACGATAAAAACCGACTTATTATAAGTCGGTTTTTAGATTATAGAAAGCAAGGTCTTGGCAAATGAAAAAAGAAACGATTCAGAAGATTCTGAAGTTAGACGGAAAAAACAGAATAGGGCTGATTGATGAGGTGCGTGGTTTCGCCATCCTTTGCATGGTATTTTATCATATGCTTTATGATTTGGTGTTTATTTTTAATGTTGATATCCCGTTTTTTTATAGCGGGCTGATGAGTTTTTTGCAGAATAGTTTTGCCGCTCTTTTTATCTTTATCTCGGGGGCATCGTCTTGTTTTTCAAAAAACAACCTCAAAAGAGGCGCAATTTGTTTCGGGCTTGGCATGGGGATGACAGCAATCACAGCGTTTTTCATGCCGGACGAAATTGTCGTTTTCGGCATCCTTCACATGCTTGGCGCCTGCATGATGATTTATGCGCTGGTCGCACGGTGGCTGAATAAGATTCCAATTAAAACGGGAATGATTCTGTTTCTCGTTTTATTTGTGCTTACCTACGGGGTGTATCAAGGCTATGTGGGTATTCCCAATCTTATTGAAATCGAGCTTCCTTGGGAGTTTTATCAAAACAATTGGTTGATTCCATTTGGGTTTATACCAACAGGATTTTTCTCTTCGGATTATTTTCCTTTGTTTCCGTGGATTTTTATGTTCTTTGCCGGTTCTTATTTCGGTAAGCTTTTGCTGCAAAGAAAAATGCCG
Organism: Oscillospiraceae bacterium; assembly: GCA_029240015.1. Taxonomy (GTDB): domain Bacteria; phylum Bacillota; class Clostridia; order Oscillospirales; family Ruminococcaceae; genus JARBTU01. Next base: position 9,184 of record JARBTU010000031.1, read on the forward strand.
GCCTTTTTTTATCAGACACATTCCAAATTACTTGCTCTTGTAGGAAGAAACACCTTGCTGATCTATCTGGTTCACCAGCCGATTCTTTTGGTCATTCTGTATTTAATCAATTTGTTCTTTGGAATGGGATAAATGATAATTGAACTTTACCATGTAGTAGTTTATAATTGTGGTAAAGCAAAAACTCGGGAAAAGAGAGGTTTTATATGGATTTGGAACAATGTATCAGGACAAGAAGAAGCATCAGACGGTTTCAGCAAAGGGAAGTATCACAACAAACGATTAAACAGCTTATAGAGACAGCAATATTTGCGCCGTCATGGAAAAACAGTCAGGTAACAAGATATATAGCCATCGTTGACCCGAAAGTGAAACAACGGCTTGCGGATTCACTCAAAGAACGCAACAAGGCAATCATCACAAGCGCACCCGCAGTGATCGTTTCCACTGTGGTGAGGAACCGCTGCGGCTATAACCGTGACGGGAGCTTTGAAACATTAAAGGGCAAAGGGTGGCAGATGTATGACTGCGCACTGTCTAACTATGCGCTGTGTCTTGCGGCGATGGAAATTGGACTTGGTACATGTATTCTTGGGATTTATGATGAGGCGGAAGCGACGAGGATTTTAAACATTCCCGATGAGGAAGAGATTGTCGCACTGATTCCTGTGGGCTATCCCGACGAATCACCTGAAATGCCAAAGAGAAAAAGCGTAGATGACATCGTAAGATTTATATAAAAAATAGAACAGGGTAAGAGGAGTTCTCCTCTTACCCTGTTCTTTGCGTTGGGACTGTGCAAGAATGGCATTAAGGCATGGAAATCTCACTCAATGCCTGTGCAATTTCAGGATTATTACGTGTTCTTGCAATGTCTGCGAGGCTGACAAAGCCCGAAAGTTTTCCGTTCTCCAAAACAGGAAGACGGCGCACCTGTTCTGTAGACATCAGTTTTATTGCGTCAGAAACCGAGTGGGTCGGCGTAACACAAGCTGTGGAACTTGTCATAATGTCCGAAACTTTGCAGTTGTCAGGGGATTTTCCACTTGCAACACATCTTAAAACGATGTCACGGTCGGTTACAATTCCGCAGATGTTGTTGTTGACAACGACAGGAACAGCGCCGATGTTGTGTTGGTTCATCAATTTTGCCGCGTTTGAAACGGTATCATCCTGAGTGACGGTGATCACATTTTGGCTCATAACATCTTTGACCTGCATAAAAAAATACCACCAATCTATTTTAAGTTATGGTGATATTTTTCCCTGATTTCCAGATATTATACGATAATTTCTTTTGACGACATCCGCCCCGCGAAAGCCAAAAGCCCTGGTTTTAACAAGCTCTTCAATTCTCTCATATTCTGCAAAAGAAACAATGTCATCCAAAAAATCCTGCAGTTGGGTTTTAGGGATTTCCTTGTTGTGGGGACAAACTTCCTGGCACTTGTCACATCCCCAAAGGATGCCGCTTTTTTGGATGAGTTCCTGCTCCTCTTGTGATAATTCCCCTTTTTTTTGTGTAATATGGGAAAGACATCGGTCTTTATCAAAAGGCTGGGTTTTCAGTGCTCTTGTGGGGCAAAAGCGAATACATCGATTACATCCTATGCAATGTGGATTTTCAAGAGGGGAGGAAGGTTCAAATGCAAAATCGGTGACGATTTCGCCCAAGAAAACATAGCTCCCATACTTTTGGTTAATTAAAAGCCCGTTTTTGCCTTTAAAGCCAATTCTCGCTTGAACAGCGCATGCGACTTCGGGAATGGGGGAATTGTCCACAAACGGAACAAAATCAGCACCAAAGCACCGTGCGAGCTTTTCACAGGCGGAGGAAAGGATATTCTTCACTACAACATGGTAATCGTTCACAATTGCATACCTGGAAATATTGCGCGGCTGTGGCTCGCCTACATAATAAGGAAAGGCGCACATGATGACACACTTCGGCTCCGAAGGTAAGCGGGATATCGCCCGACAGGGGATTAGCTGTTCTTTTTTGGGAAAAGCACAAACACCGAATTCGGTAATTCGGTGTTGCAATAAAATCTCTTTCAACTTTTCCACA
>JARBTU010000260.1 GCA_029240015.1 Oscillospiraceae bacterium
GTACTTTGAAACAAGTAAATGATCACATAAAGGAAGGTTTAATATTCTATTTGTCGGATTTAATCCAAGTATTCGTTCAAGTGAAACTGGAACACATTTTGCCAATCCAAACAATCGTTTTTGGCGAATATTACATGAAGCGGGAATTACTCCGAGAAAATATGCAGCTTCAGAAGATCATCTTCTTCCAGACATAGGGCTTGGGATTACAAATATTGTCGCTAGACCCACAAAAGCGGCAGATGAGATTACGAAAGAGGAATATCAAGAGGGAAAGGTAATCCTCCGTAACAAAATTGACAGGCTAAGACCCAAAGTAGTGTGTTTTGTTGGTAAAGGCGTTTATCAAGAGTATAGCGGACGGAAAAAGGTGCCATGGGGTAAGCAAGAAGATAATGAGATATTATAAATAAAAAACGACGGAAGATTTACTTCGTCGTTTTTCTTATGTGAATTTCCTTTGAGAGGAGGAAGACTTTCCCCTTGCTGAATATCTGTTCACAATGACCCTTAATTAATTCTTCATCATTTATTTCCAATGTTCGTAATAAAATGATCATATAAGCATCAGTACTATCCCATTTTTCTTATCTATCATGTTCCATTGATGGAAAGAGAATTCATAAGGGAGGCCTGTGTCATTATTTTTCTAAAGAACCGTGAGAAACCGTTGCTAGACAGAATAAAGGATGATTTAAAAAGAAAAGCCAAAAAAACAGGTGAGGTGTCGGAAACAAACTTGTCGGAAGTTGATCTGAAATTTATCAATGGGGTAAAAGAAAAGACTGCTGAGCTTAATCAAAACAATGTCACAAGGACCAAAGCCTATCTTGATTTTTATATAAAACATCAGGATATTCACTGGGCGTTCTTAGCACATATGGTGTCAAGAAATGCAGGTTGGAATATGACCGATCTAAAAGGTGATTTTCTTACACGCATTTTATCGAAAAAAGAGAGGGTTGACTTTTTCCGATTATTGGAACGAGGGAATTGGCTTATTTTTCAGGATGCTTATCCCCAACTGATCATTTACGAGGAAAGTATCAAGAGAAACAAACCGCTCTTTTATTTATTACCTCATCTAAATATTTCTGTCTTTATGGAAACGATTTGGGATCAATATTGGAAAGTGCCAAACACGAATATCCTTACAATTGCACTTATTATTAATGAACAAAGTTATTTGGAAGAACGAGTGATTCAAAATCCTGTTTATCAAAAGGAGGTGTTTAATACCCTGGAGTTTAAGCTGCAGGATTTGTTTTCGTTTAATCACATTTTATTTCCATATGTAAAAAATCGGAGAGTGAAGTTGGCTGGACAAACCGTGCATCAATTTGGGTCACTGAATGAGCGCATTCTCCTTGGTAAAAGGCTGTATGCGATTCTTTTTCAAAACAAGGAGGCAGTGAAGCTGACGCTAGAGTGGGCAAAAAATCAACCGCATACGGGTTCTAGAAAAAATTACTGGCCGCAGCTCTTTAATAATATTAATGAAGGGATTCCTGGATTTGCCTATCAGCTCCGCTTACAATCGTGCAAGTTGAGACGTGGGGCAAGGAGAGTATATAGTCCTGATCTTTCATCCGCTTGGAAAGATGTGAATCAGCCAGACGCTGAACAGGGGGATTGGTTTAAGGATTGGAAAATTATAAGCTATCTCACGGAAAATAATGAAACCATTGACGGGGAGATTGAGAATGAATACTGCAAAACACTTGAAAGATTTGAACTTGCCGCCCTTGCAAAAAAAGTCATTTCTATATTGGATTAAAGCCTATGGTCCAGCAGTTATTTTGGCTTGTTTACTTGGGACATACCTGGACCTCTATTTGGTAGGGAAACAAATGTACATGTTCCCGGTTCGTCCATTTCCTGAGATTTTTTCCATTCATATTGGTTTTACTTTTGTAGCTCTTCCAATAATTGTTACCATCTATCTTTATTTCATGAATCAGATTAATAAGTGGGGCCGCGTGGGTTTGATAATTTTTATAAGCCTTGTGATGCCGATTAGTGAACGCTTTTTTGAATTATTTGGCTGGTTTATTCATTCGAATGATTGGAAGCATATGTATACCTTTTTTGGCTATCTCATATTCTTAACGTTCATTTATCAATTCTTCCAATGGAGCAATAAAAGGAAGTTATAAAACAAGGCTGTTTTCGTAAAGATTGTTGTAAAAACCCAAAAGCCGATTTTTACGTTTAAATAGCTATTTGGCACTTCGAATAAAGTTTACAAGCTCTTTTCTCTAAAAAATCCGCCTTATATAGGAGAAAAAAGCTTAATGACCCATAATCCAGTTCTAAATAGCAACAAAGTTTGAGAAAAGAGCCTAAAACAAAAAGCCAGGACATAATGTCCCGGCATTTCGTGATGATGACACAAAGTGACACCAGCTACCCCTTCCGTCCGTACAGTGGTTAAGTGTCCCGCAACAAGCGAATGTTCGGAAGGGGCACCTTTATATTACCACAAACACGAGGAAAATATTAATAACCTGTAGAAAATAAATCCGAAAACTTTCTTTTCTTTGTTGAAAAGTGTATGATGAAAATGAATTTTTTACATAAAAGGAGATGTTTGTAGTGGCTAAAAAAGGAAGTATACTTATGCAAAATGGAGAAAAAATCGAATTTGAATTATATCCGAATGAAGCACCTGGAACGGTTGCAAACTTTGAAAAGTTAATTAAAGATGGTTTTTATAATGGATTAAACTTCCACCGTGTTATTCCTGGCTTCGTAAGTCAAGGTGGATGCCCTGAAGGTCGTGGAACAGGTGGTCCTGGTTACACAATTAAATGTGAAAC
>JARBTU010000032.1 GCA_029240015.1 Oscillospiraceae bacterium
TTTTGCATAGAAGGGTCGGGTATCATGCCGGACTCAATCAGTTCTGCAAAGCCTTGGATAGATGTAATCGGGGTCTTCAGTTCATGTGATGCATTTGAAAAAAACTCTTGCCTTAATTTATGGGACTTCCGGTCCGAGCTTACATCAACAATTAAGATAATAACGCCAATGTGTTTTTTAGAGTTTTGTATGAATTTGCCTACAACGTTGGTCGTATGAATCGAAACAATTCGGTTATCGGGAAGTGTAATATCAAAAAGACTGGAGTTCTCTTTCATGATGGCATCCTCAACCGCGTTTTGAATTTTGATATGGTCTGTAAAATAAACCAGATTTCTCTTATTCACGTCCTCGGAGCAGTCAAAAAAGTTTTTGGCACTGTTGTTGACAGTCAGGATGTCCTGATTTTCATCCACCAAGACAAGTCCTTCTTCCATATTGTCCAGAATAAAATTGACTTTCTCACGTTCCTTATCCAAATCGGAAGAAGAACTTTTTATCTCGTTCAAAAGAGATTTGATGCGGTTGGTGATGGTATCAAGTTCTTCATATTTCGTGTTTTCAAAGTCGATTTGATATTCTCCTTGAGAGACTTTATCAAGGCCGGAAACAATGTTTGCAAAAGGTCTTGTGATGGTGTTTGAAAATCGTTTTGAAATTAATAGGGAGATTAAAAGTGCAATTAGCAACGCAACAAAAATGGCAGGGACCTGTTTTGAGATATTAGTAAAAACTCCGTCAAAAGACTGGGCAATTCGTATTACATCTCCACTTTCGGACTTTATTGCGACGTACATCAATCCTTTATGGAGAGTAGATGAATTTCGATTGCTAACGCCCCATCCACTGGACAACGCTTGCTTTACTTCCGTACGGTTCAGATGATTTTCCATTGAGGAAGGGGATACATGGGAATCCGCGATAACGGTGCCGTCACTTGCTATAACTGTGATTCGGGAGTTGTCCGTTATTTTTGAGTTTCGTTTTACAAAATCGTTCGGATTGACGTTTCTGGAATACCCTTGCTCCATCACTTTTAAAAGACGCAGCATATCATGCTGCGTCTTTTTTTCCATGTTGTTACCCAAAATGAACGCCGAAATAACAGCAGCAATCAAAAGAGCAAAGCTTGTAACGATAAAAAACCTGGAAAAAATATGTTTCTTCATATTGGTATCTCCCCGAAAATCCAATTTTAGTGATTAATTGGGTTTGAATCGATATCCCACACCCCGAACGGTTTTGATGTACTTGGGATGCTCTGCATCGTCTTTCAGTTTCTGCCGCAGGGTTCGGATATGCATGTCTAAAGTTCTGGTTTCGCCCACATAATTGTAGCCCCAAACAAGGTTAAGAAGCTCATCTCTGCTCACGACTTTATCTGGATTTTCCACGAGTATTTTTAACAGTTCATATTCTTTTAAAGTCAACTCAATCAGTTCTTGTCCCATAAAAACCTCGCGGGTTTCAGGGTTAATGGTAATGCCGTTGACCGTAATAATGTTTTCAGAGTCCGATTGCTGGTTTGAAGTTCGCCTTAACAAAGAGCGCACACGTGCGGTTAGTTCCAATATGCCGAAAGGCTTTGTCAGATAATCATCTGCACCTGCATCCAATCCTGTGACTTTATCGAGTTCACTATCTTTTGCAGTCAGTAGAATGATAGGAAGATCTTGCGTTTTAGGGTTTGCTCTTAATATTTTAATGGCAGAAATTCCATCCATAAAAGGCAGCATTAAGTCGAAAACGACAAGGGAAGGTATTTCGATCCTAATGGCATCCAGTCCTTGTTCGGCCGTTTCAAAAGCTTTCACCTGATATCCAAACGAGCTTAAAGCTACACGGACGAGTTCTCTTATGTTTTCGTCGTCTTCAATGATATAAATTAGTTTTTCTGTACTCATCCCATCATGCCTTTCAAAGTTTTTAAAAGTCTTGTTGTTCGCTACATTATTTTCGTCTTTTTATGCGTTCCTGTTTTATAAAATTCTACCCATTCACAGATGTTTACCGCATGGTCGGCGATTCTTTCAAGATACTTGGCAATCATTAAAAAATCGATTGCGCGGTCAAAGTCATCTGTTGCGTGCTGGATAAACGTCACAAGTTCAAGTTTTACTTTATTAAAAAGAGAATCGACATCATCATCCCGATCAATGGTCTTTTTGGCTAAATCAAGATTGTTTTTTACATAAGATTCGATCGAGTCGTGTACCATTGAAACCGCGATAGAAGCCATTTTGGGAATGTGTTCCACCATCGTAAAAATATGGTCACCCCGAATCATGATAACAAGCTCCGCGATATCTGCTGCATTGTCTCCGATTCGCTCCATATCTGTAATCATTTTAAGAGCAGTCGAAATGGCACGCAGATCCCTTGCAACCGGTTGTTGCCTCAACAAAAGGGAGAGGCATCTTGTTTCAATCGACTTTTCAATTTCGTCAATGGCGCCGTCTCCTTTCACCACGGAAAGGGCCAAATCTTTATCCTGTTTTTTAAACGCTTCAATCGATTTTTCAATTGAACTTTCCACTAAAGCGCCCATTTTTATCAAATCAATGTTTAAAAGTTCAAGCTCATTGTCAAATGTTGGTCTTGCACCCATATTTTGTTTCCTCCATTATACATTAAATTTTCGTGTCGGTAAAGAATTATCCAAAGCGTCCGGTAATATAGTCTTCCGTGCGTTTTTCTTTGGGCATGGAAAAAATGTTTTCGGTTTTATCATATTCTATCATTTCTCCTACAAGGAAAAAAGCAGTATAGTCTGAAATACGGGTTGCTTGCTGCATATTATGCGTTACAATGGCAACGGTGTATTTTTCTTTTAGATTGTCCATCAGTTCTTCTATTTTCATCGTGCTGATTGGGTCAAGAGCGGAAGTCGGCTCGTCCATTAAAAGAACTTCGGGCTGAACCGCGAGCGCTCTTGCGATGCAAAGACGCTGCTGCTGACCACCAGAAAGTCCTAACGCTGATTTTTTTAGACGGTCTTTGACTTCATCAAACAGTGCAGCCTCGTGAAGGCTTCTTTCCACGATGTCATTCAGCACAGAGCGGGACTTGATGCCATGAATCCGAGGCCCGTATGCGATGTTATCATAGATGCTCATTGGGAAAGGATTCGGTTTCTGGAATACCATTCCTATTTTTTTTCGAAGCAAAGTCACGTCTACTTTCGGACCGTAAATATCTTCATCATCAATCAAAACCTGTCCTGTAATAGTAACATCCGGGACAAGATCATTCATCCGATTAAGTGTTTTTAAGTAAGTACTCTTTCCACAGCCCGAAGGACCGATAAAAGCAGTAATTTGTTTTTCTCTGATATCTAAGTCAATTCCTTTTAAGGCATGGTTGGTGCCATAATGAAGGTGTAAGTCGCGGGTTTTTATTTTTATATCCATTTTATGCGTTCCCTCCGCCTAATTTTTTGCTTATGAGCTTTGTTAAAAGATTAATGATTAATACAACGATAATTAAAACGACAGCAATTCCAAAAGCGGTATTGTTATCTCCGCGGTTTGCCGCATATTGATAAAGTTCCACCGAAAGCGTAGAGCCTGATTTGAAAATATGTGAAAACAATCCTTTTGGAAGGCTGGTTGCAATGCCTGCAGTGAATATAAGAGCGGCAGATTCCGCAACGATACGTCCAATGCTCAGGATGACTGCGGTAACGATACCCGGAATCGAGCTTGGAAGGATAATTGTTCTTATCATGTACCATTTGGCTGCACCTATACCCAGTGCCCCTTCTCGATAGGAGTAAGGAACTGTTTTTAATGCTTCCTGAGTCGTACGGACGATAATAGGAAGCACCATAATGCTGAGGGTCAAAGCCCCCGTCAGAATGGAATATCCAAGGCGAAGTGTTTCGCCGAAAAAGATGGCGCCGAACAGACCATATATAATAGACGGGATGCCCGACAATGTTTCGGTCGTGAATTCAATTGCTTTGGTAAGCATTCCTTTTTTTGAATATTCGTTCAGATAAATTGCGGCGCCGATTCCAATCGGGGTAACGATCAAGATGGTGATGACGATGATATAAAGTGTGTTGATGATGCTTGGAAGAATTCCTATTGTACCTCTTAGCACGCTAGGCTTGGTGGATAAGAACTGCCATGATATCGAGGGTATCCCTTTGATAAATACATAAGAGGCAATAGATAGAAATATAAGAACAGTCAAGGCGGAACATACGATAATCAACATTTTTAATATGGCTTCAAAAGGACGGCGCTTACCTTGAGTGATGCTGACTGCATTTTTTATATTAGTCATTCTTTTCACCGCCTTTTTTTAGAATCGCATTCAGAACAATATTAATGATAAAAATAAAGATAAAGAGAATAAGTCCAATGCTGAAAAGAACTTGACGGTGCAGACCGGAGGCATAACTCATTTCCGAAACGATTCCTGTAGTCAGGAACCGAACACTATTCCAAAGGTTCGGCAGATTTACAGCGTTCCCTGAAACCATAATAATCGCCATGGCCTCTCCGATAGCGCGGCCTATTCCCAAAACAATACTGGTTGCAATGCCTGAACGGGCGGCCGGAATCATGATTTTGAATATGGTCGTGACAGGGGTTGCACCGAGTGCAAGGGAAGCTTCTTTATATTCGTTTGGAACGGCTCTTAATGAGGTTTCGCTCACGTTGATAACCGTCGGGAGAATCATGATGGCAAGTACCAATATTCCCGAAAACAGATTTGCTCCTCCCGTGAAGGTATGTGCAGGGTCTGTTCCAAAAAGCTGTATTTCCATCCTGCCGATAAACGGTACGATAACAATCATCCCTACAAGACCGTATATAACGGACGGGATACCTGCCAAAAGCTCTACGGCGGGTCTTACAGCGTTGCCAAGTTTTTTGGGTGCAATCTCAGCTAAGAATATGGCAGTTAACAACCCGATGGGAACGCCTACGAGAATGGCACCGAATGTTCCTACAATAGATGTGAGAATCATAGAAAGAATCCCGAACTGCGGATTTTTTGCTGTGGGATGCCAGCTTGTGTCAAATAAAAAATGAAAGAGTCCTACTTTTCCAACAGCAGGTACTCCGGATATCAGCATATAAGCGGTAATTGCAACTACTGCAAGAACCGCTGTCAGTCCGCAAGCCACAAAAATCATCATCATGACTCTTTCTACGCTTGATTTTGTTTTAGTACTTCCTATAATCGAAAAACTTTTTTTATCCTGGTTCAAAACAATTCCTCCATCAAGATTTGTCATAAAGAGCTTTAACCGCCACGAAAATTGTGACGGTTAGAGCCGGAGTGAAGAAGAGTGAAGGTTTATTTCACAGTAATGAGTTTGTTGGATTTTACGACAGACTGTCCGTCGCTGGATAGAACATAGTCGATGAAAGCTTTAGCTAATTTATCTGTGCTGCCTTCTTTTGTTGCCATGATGAACGGTCTTGAAAGGAAGTATGTTTCTGCCCTGATGTTCTCTTCTGTTGCTTGTACTCCGTCAAGAGTTAAGGTTTTTATGGTGTCATCCACAGCTTCAAGAGAGATATAGCCTATTGCGTTCGGCGTGCTTTGAACTGCTGTTTTTACAGCGCCTGTTTCGGTTTTCTCTTGAGCGTATTTGCATTTTTCCTTTACACCGACGATGTCTTCAAAAGCTTCACGTGTTCCGGAACTTGCTTCTCTTCCGATTACAACGATTGCAGCATCATCTCCGCCAACATCTTTCCAGTTTTTAATTTCACCGGTAAAGATTTTTGCAAGCTGGTCTTTCGTTAAGTTGGATACTTTATTTGCGCTGTTGACCGAAACGGCGATACCGTCGATAGCAATGGTATTTGCCACAAGTCCGGTCTCTGTATCTTTAAGCTTTCTTGAAACGTTACCGATTTGTGATTTTCCGCTTTGTGCGTCTGTTACACCAACAGAGGATCCACCAAGCTGAGTATTTACGGTTACACTATCATATTTTTCCATAAAAGCTTCTCCAAGGGCCTTTGCAATTTTTTCCATGGAGGTGGAACCCGAAAGGTTAAGTGTTCCTGTTAATGTCTCGTCTGAACTGTTTGTGTCTCCTGTTTTGGATGAACTGCATCCTGTAAAAATACCGATTGAAACAACAAGACTTAATAAAAGTGATATTGCTTTTTTCATAAATAATGACTCCTTACATTCTAGCCCGAATCTTTCGAGCCTTTTTTAAAATTGTTTTTATGTTCAACTCACAATTTGATTTTACAAAATACGACTGAAAACAGAAAGCAAAGAATAGTATAATGTATGTAAAGTTTATGTATAATTGAAAAAGACGGGGAACTTATGTTATAATGTTTCCAAAGAATGCTAATTATTATAGAGTATGAGAATTTGTTTTATAAAAAATTTTATGATTTATAAAAGTCATAAAAATCCGAAAGGTAAGATATTAATTATGGAATTCAAGCGCATATCCAAAAAAGCGTTGCTGATATGGGAACTTGCAGTGATTTCCTTATGGCTGGTCGTTCTTGTTTTGTCTTTATACTTCATCCCGCCGTTTATCTGGCTTTGGCATCTTGTTGTGTGGCCTTTGGCTGCAAGTATGATTTTTGTAGTGTTTGTTTATATCCCGTGGCTTTATTCTTCCATGAAGTATGCCGTAACAAAGGACATGATTGTTTATGAAAAAGGCGTTTTTTTTCATAAACAATATTATATGAGACGCGACAGGATTGTTTTTGTAACGGTCTTTAAGACGCCGCTTACGCCGATTTTTAAAACAACAAGTTTGATTATCAGTGCTACAGGGAGCAAAATCGTGATACCGCTGATGGATAATAAGGAATCGGAACAGCTTGCTGCTTTGATTTCCCCCAATACCGATTTAAGCTGATAAATTGTGCAGGAAAGGACGGCAATATATGGACTATAAGCATCCTCATCCTATTAATATTATAGAAAATACCAGTAAGTATTTTTTGTTGTTATTGTTGCCGGCTCTTCGCGGATTATTATTTTCCAAAGCCGGATTTTATGCTTGGTTACAGGGAGCTTGGTTTGACATTTTAATTTTGTTCGGGATTCTTGGGATGGGATTCGTCAGTTGGTTCTTTTATTTGTATAAAGCAGACAATCAAGGAATCCATTTTAAAAAAGGAATCCTTTTTAAAAAGACCAGATTCATCCCCTATGAAAGATTATCAACCGTTACGTTCGAATATCCTTATTATTTAATGCCGTTTAGGGCGGTAAGATTTAAATCGGATACCGATGCAGGAAATTCTAAAACACCTGATTTCTCTATTACTATGCGAAAAAAAGACGCACTCCGTCTTATAGAGAAAAGTCAGATTCCTTTTAGAAACAACGATAATCTTAAAAGAGTCTATCAACCCAAAAGCCTTTATGTTGCAATCCTTTCACTTATTACTTCCAATACGCTTACAGGGGTATTGTTCTTTTCAGCACTCGTGTCCCAAAGCGGGAATCTTTTGGGACAGGAATTTGAAGACAAGTTGGTGGACAGCCTAACCAACATCGCAAAACTGCTGGCGTTCGGCGTTCCCACCTTTGCCGCGATTTTAGCCTATATTTTTCTTGGCGGCTGGGCAATCGCCTTTATCTTAAATATCATTCGTCACAAGGGGTTTACGGTTTCGCGAAAAGGCAATGTTCTGGATATTAAAACCGGAATTCTCATTACCAGAAGATATTCCATTTCCACTAAAAGGGTCAATTTGATTGAAGCGAGGCAAAGTCTGCTCACCAAATTGTTTGGGTTCTTCTCGGTGTTTATCCACAGTTCGGGGTATGGAAAGCAAAAAAACGAGCTGTCTGTCCTCATCCCTGCAGCGAACAAATATGAAACCAAAAGAAATCTTCATATCCTGCTGCCGGAAATCCCTTTAGGGACAAGGCAGATTAGACCTAAAATTAAGACGCTGTCAAGATTCTTAGTTCCTCCAATCAGTATTATTCTCGGGTTGGTGGGGTTGTCTATAGTCAGTTATTGGCTATTTCCAGCGTTCAGCAAAGTAATTCTGTTCTTAGGTATCATGGCTGAACTTCCTGCATTTTGGTTCTTGTTCGTTAAAATTGTGTCTTATTTCCATACGGGGATAGGAAAGCATAATGATGTATATACTTTTAGTTACACCTATGCTTACAGCATTGTTACTTCCGCCATTCCGGCAAAGAAGATTTCCACAATCGTTTTAAGACAAAGTCTGTTCCAGAAATTTTCCAACTGTTGCGATGTCGTAGTATTTTCCTACTCGGAAGGAACGAAAAGGCAGGTTGTGCCGAACATCAATCTGGATGAAGCGAACCAAATCCTTGGAGTAAAGGTTAAAAAATAAATAAAAGGCTGTGGAAAAATCCACAGCCTTTAAAAAACAGCTTTTGTTTTATCTCTGGGGTACCTTTGGGGGAGCCTTCTTTTGACGTACTTGTTTTTTATATTCATCCGGGATGGCGTCTTCGCATGTTCGTATGTAATGAAAAATATATTGCTGGGCAATTCCCCCCACCGATTCATATTCTTTCGGGAATCCATCGGCATAAAAATAATGGAGCGCCCGTTTGATCCAAACATCAACGGGGAAAGCCTCGACTCGATAAAATCCATAAAGAAGAGCACATTCCGCCACTTTGGGACCAACACCTTTTATCTTCATTAGTGTGGTTCGTGCGTCCTCAATGGGCATGGTCTTTATTTCTTCAAGATTCACTTCTCCATTTAAAACTTTTCGGGCGGCATCATAAAGATATCCTGCGCGAAAACCCGCCCGAAGAACATCTAAGGCTTCAATCCCACCATCAAAAATATCTTGGGGATCGGGAAAAGAAAAAATCCCTGATTCGAGTTCTTTCCCAAAGTTTTCACATAACCTTGAAACGATGCCTTTTATCCTTGGAATGTTATTGTTCTGCGAAATAATAAAACAGCACAAAGCTTCCCAACTGTCTTGCCTCAAGATTCTTATTCCCCCCGCATAAGAGCAGGCGGATTTTATGGTCTTGTCAGAACACAGAAAAGATTTGATATGGCTGTAATCGGTTTCTAAATCGAAATAAACTTTCCACAGGGTTTCAAATTCATCCGAACTTGTGTTTTTGAATATCAGTTTATTTCCATGCTGAGATATGGTAAGAACCCTGGAATAAGCAACACCGGAAAAACTTCCGTCTTTGTTCTTTTCCCATCTGAAGCTTTGACCGCAGTCCAGTGTATCTTCAAGACAAAACCCGTCTATTGTAACTTCGATGTCTCTGCCGTTTGTATTAACTTTCATAAAAGACCCTCAGTACTTTAAAAATTGCATATTTATGCTTTTTGACTTGTTTTCATTATACCTTATTTATGTTATAATGAAAACCGAAAAATAATGTAAACAGGTGAACTTTTTATTAAAGGGAAGGGAACAAAATGAAAGAAAGCATTTATACGATTCCGGTCAGCGAAGTTTTTGAACCCAAGTGTGGATGCCCGATCTGCATTATGAGGGATACACTGGAAAAAAGATGTATTGAATATATTATGGGTGCTGCAATGATGGAACCCGACGTAAGGGTGGAGACAAACCGTCTCGGATTTTGTAAAGATCATCTATCTATGATGTTAAAACAAAGAAACAGACTTTCTTTAGCGCTCATGCTCCAGACGCATCTAGACGAGGTTAAAAAGAATGCTCTTAACGGAAAGAATTCCTTGTTTGATAAAAACTCAAAGGTAAAAAAGATATCACATATCAATTCTACCTGTTATGTATGCGACAGTATTGACTGGGCGCTTGAAAGAATGCTAGACAATATATATGGGCTTTATGAGAAAGAGTCAAGCTTTCGCGAACTTTTTTTACAGCAGGAGACACTTTGTCTTCCTCACTTTCAGCTCATCTGTGGGCTTGCTCCGCAAAAGCTTCAAAAACGCTCATGTGATGAATTTGTCAAAGTGTCAACAGAGCTTGTGACAAAATATATTAACGAATTAAGCGGCGATATTTCTCACTTTTGCAAAATGTTTGACTACAGAAATGCAGGCGAAGGCGCCGATTGGGGAAATTCAAAAGATTCTGTGGAACGTGCCTCATGGTTTTTGACATCTTATCAAGCCAAGTGAACAGAGTATGATAAACAAATAAAAAGGACGGGAAAATACCGTCCTTTTTATTTGTAAATACGACTTTTTTATATCCATATCGGCACACGAATATATGTTACGTCAATAATAACAAACTTATTTGGAAATAATTATGTAAAAAATCCCTTCTTTTAAACTAGGAGATTATACATGGACAATGCATATACTATTTGTATCAAAAAAGATTAAAAGTTCTTTCCACAGTCATAAACATTAAAAATAAGCAGATAAAATGGGAGTTTTAAACTCTTTCAACAGAGTTTTCAACAGTTGGCCCCAAAAGTTTTAAACCTTCTCAACACAGTTTTCAACAGTATATTGACAAAAAAACTTTTACGGCTTGTATAACATACTATTTTAGTTCGTTAAATAATTTTTAAACAATCAAAAATCAAATATATTAAAAGGACATGCTGAATATATTTAATAATTATTGACCAAATTATAATCATAGGAAATAATGCTGTTTGATATGGCGGAATGGAGTTCAAAATGATTAAAGGTGTCAATAAACAGATTATAGAAGTCGTAAATACAGATAACGAATTCTTTGAAAAAGCGATTTTGTTTGTCAATCCTTCCAAGATGAATGCGAGTGAGCAGGAAAAAATCAAAAAAGCGGATGATTATGTCAAAGAATTTACGAAAAACACGAAAACAAAGCAAAAGAGGAAGTCCAAAAAATGGGTAATCTCGGTTGTTGAAATAGCAGGCGCTGCTTTGGCAGGAGCGACCATTGCCTCCTTTGTAATCAAGCCATAATGGGTGAAGAATATCAGTTTTTGCTCAAATATGAAAAACTTTATTTTTTGAACAAAGTATTTGTAAATGAATGTCATTCTATGGTATAATATCATTGTCTGAATATAGATGATGATATTATACCTATTATTTTGGATTCTAAGATTAATATAGATACGGGGTAAAAACGATGTCCGAAAAAGAATATGACCTTCCGGAGGCTGTTGCAGGAAGAAATGCGGTTCTTGAAC
>JARBTU010000261.1 GCA_029240015.1 Oscillospiraceae bacterium
AATTCTACGCTTTAAATACATTGTTTGTTTCGTTATGACAATACTTAATATTAGAATTATTATTCCCATTATAATCTCATATAACATAAATATTCCTCCTTCATGTTTTGTCGCATACTTCTCACACTATTATCTTATACTTTAAATGCAATTTTGCTAATTAATTTCTATAATGTGTAATTTAAAGTTTCTTGGGAATATTAGTTATATAATTTATAATATGGGAGTAATGCTTATGAGTAATAAGACTATTAACGCATTGCGCGTCATGGTTATCGTAGTTTTGAATTTATTTGTTATCTCTGCTGTGCTGGCATTTTCTCGATCCGCTTCGGTCGATACGCTCTCAAAAGTTGGTTCCAGAGGTACAGAAGTGAGGGCTATTCAACAGGAACTGAAAGACCGCAGTCTTTATACGGGAGCAGTAGATGGCGTTTTTGGAAGCCTTACTAAAAATGCAGTTGTAAAGTTCCAGAAACAAAAAGGATTGGCTGCAGATGGTGTCGCCGGCCCTCAAACACTAAGAGCGCTTGGCGTCTCAGTTGGAACAGCGCCTTCCGCAACACAGGCAAACATCAATCTTTTGGCAAGAATTATTTCTGCTGAATCCCGCGCGGAAGTTTATTTAGGGCAAGTCGCTGTTGGCGCCGTCATCTTGAACCGAATTGAGCACCCTTCCTTTCCGGATACTCTTTCAGGTGTTATTTATCAGCCGGGTGCTTTTACCGCTGTGACGGATGGTCAAATGCAGCAACCGGTAGCATCCTCCTGTTATCGTGCGGCTAAGGATGCGCTAAACGGTCAGGATCCCAGCGGTGGAGCTATTTATTATTATAATCCAAAGAAAACAAGCAACAAATGGATTCGATCAAGACCTGTCATTAAGCGAATTGGCGACCATGTTTTTTGTAGTTGATAGTTTTAAGACAATAAAAGGGCAGAAAGAAATGATTTTCTTTCTGCCCTTTTATCTATGCCCTTCGTATGTAAACACAGCAAAAAACTGCTCCCCAAAAAGAGAGCAGTTTTTTATAAATGTTTTATATTCTTAATCATTTTTCTCTTCCGAATCAACTTGCGGTTCGTCGTCTGTCTCAACATAAGATAATTCTTCCAAGTCATCCGTATCAGTATCGTCGTCATCATCAGAATCGTCTTCAAAATAAATGCTGTCATCAAATTCTAAATCGTCTTTTAATGTTTTCCCTTTTTTCTTCATAAATGCCGCTATTGCAACAACAATCCCCACAATTGCAGTGAAAAGTGCCAACAACGAAATCCATCCACCTTTTTTCATACTTTTCTTCCCACCCTTTTATATTTATATGTTCTATTATATACCTCGAAAAAATATTTTACAATAGTTATTTTGTTAAATATCGCCTGTAATATTCATGATAATGGATAAGCTGCACAAAGGAGCTGTTTCGCATCTTAGGATACGTTTTCCCAATGTTGCAACAGCAATATTTTTTTGAACTGCAAGCTCTACTTCCGATTGCTCAAACCCGCCTTCACTTCCAACAAGAATCGCAATATCTTTCATGTCTTGTGTTATAATTTCGTCGATTCTCCTCCCACCAAGCTCATAAAAAAGCATTGATTTCTCAAACTTCTGCATTTTGGATAAACATTCTGTGTAATCGATAATATTATCAACAACCGGTATTTTCCCTCTGCCGCATTGTTTTGCCGCTTCTACTGCAATTTTTTGATACCGTTCTGTTTTTTTGCTCATGCTTTTTTTATCGGGTCTGGAAACACATCGCGATGTCAAAACAGGAACAATTTGATTCACGCCAAGCTCAACCGCTTTTTGAATGATAAAATCCATTTTGTCTGACTTTGGCATTGCTTGAAAAAGCACCACATTAGCATTTGGCTCGCTTTGATTTTTCTCGCGGGACAAGATACTAAGCTCCACAGCATCGCCCAGCTTGTCGATTACACATTCATAGTCATATCCTTTGTTGTCACAAATAACAAGTTTTTCTCCTGTTGTCATTCTTAGTGATTTCACAATATGCTTTGCATCTTCTCCTGTTATCGTTGCTTTTTTTTCTGCAATATTTTCAACAAAAAACCGCGGCATTTCTTATTGTTTCCTTTCAAGTTCATAATATTATGAATTTATTATTTTTTTATTATACCACATTGAAATATTTGTGCAATAAAAAAAGTCCGGTTTAAAAAACCGGACTTTTAAAAATATTAAAAATTATTCAGCAACTTTTGTAACAACGCCTGAACCTACGGTACGTCCACCTTCACGGATAGCGAAACGCAAACCTTCTTCAATAGCAATTGGAGTGATAAGTTCAACATTCATTATAACGTTGTCACCAGGCATACACATTTCAACGCCTTCTTCAAGGTTGATAACGCCTGTAACGTCAGTTGTTCTGAAGAAGAATTGTGGTCTGTAGTTGTTCATGAAAGGAGTGTGACGTCCGCCTTCTTCTGCAAAGCCCCGATATTGTCGCCTGCCTCAGCATAATCAAGAATTTTACGGAACATTTCGATTCCTGTAACAATGCTCTTGCTGCTTTCTTCGTTAAGACCAACGATTTCAACTTCATCGCCAGTTTTTAGTTGACCTCTTTCAACTCTACCTGTAGCAACAGTACCACGACCTGTAATCGTAAATACGTCCTCAACAGGCATTAGGAAAGGAAGGTCAGCTTTTCTGTCAGGAGTTGGGATATAAGAATCAACTGCATCCATTAGTTCCAAAATAGGAGCATAAGCAGGATCAGTAAGATCACTTGGAGCTTCTAGTGCTTTTAGAGCGGAGCCTTTGATGATCGGAATATCGTCACCAGGGAAATCGTATTTGCTTAATGTATCACGAATTTCCATTTCAACCAACTCAAGATACTCTGGATCGTCAACTTGGTCTGCTTTGTTCATGAATACAACGATATAATCAACGCCAACCTGGCTTGCAAGCAAGATGTGCTCTTTTGTTTGAGCCATTGGTCCGTCTGTTGCAGCAACAACAAGGATAGCTCCGTCCATCTGAGCAGCACCTGTAATCATGTTTTTAACATAGTCAGCATGTCCAGGGCAGTCAACGTGAGCATAGTGACGGTTTTCTGTCTCATACTCAACGTGAGCAGTGTTGATCGTGATACCACGCTCCCTCTCTTCAGGAGCCTTGTCGATCATGTCGTATGCCATGAATTCAGCATTACCTTGAATACCTAATGTTTTTGTGATTGCAGCAGTTAAAGTTGTTTTGCCATGGTCAACGTGTCCAATGGTACCAATGTTAACGTGCGGCTTATTTCTTTCGAATTTAGCTTTTGCCATTTGGAAATCCTCCTTTTATTTTTTACCAAGATTTTTAATCATAAGATTATTACAGGATATATTTTAACAATAAAATTTGCAAAATTCAAGTATTTTCGCTCGAATTAGTTATTATTTTTTGACCTTGTACTCATGATGCCTTCAGCAATCGATTTAGGAACTTCGATATAATGACTCGGTTCCATCGAGTACTGTCCGCGCCCTTGTGTTTTGGAGCGAAGGGTATTGGAATATCCGAACATTTCAGACAACGGCACAAAAGCATTGATCTGCTGTGCACCTGCACGAGCTTCCATTCCTTGAATTTGTCCACGGCGAGAGTTAAGGTCTCCGATAACGTCGCCCATGTAATCTTCAGGAACGATAACAACTACTTTCATGATTGGTTCAAGGATCACCGGATCCGCTTT
>JARBTU010000033.1 GCA_029240015.1 Oscillospiraceae bacterium
ATTAAGTTTGAAGCAAAGGTGAATGGTGTAGGTCAAAGTTTTGATACTGCCAGAATGATATTTGAACCTAATACATATTACCTAATTACCTTCCAAAAAGAAGGAAATACTGGACGTATCTTTATAAATAATACTGAAGTAGCACAAAAAACTGATTTTACTGTTGATCTTTCAAAGTTTGTGTACAATAAGTATGGAAGTGATGTTGATTACAAAATTGACATCGGCGGAAACTCAGTTTGGGGTGACTCACGTGTTGTTGAAGAAGGTCTTCAAGGCGAATTAGATGAATTCCGTATTTATGACCGTGCAATCTCTGCAGGCGAAGTAAATCATATTTACTCAAGTTTTGCAACAAAGGCAGGAACAACTCCTTATGCTTCATTAGGTGATGAAGGTACTGAAGTAGTTTATGCATTTAATACTGTTGCTAATTTTAGTGGATTCAGAGACAATGTTGCATCCTCTAAAGGCGACAACCAATGGCGTGGTAAAGCACTTGCTGACGGTTCTGTACTTGCTACCCGTTACGGAGGAAGTGACCACTTCTTATGGGGACCAAGAATCCCAGAGGCAAAACGTACAAAAATTGTAACTGGAAGCACATACTATATTAAAACTCTCGTAAAGGTTTCTAACACTGATAGAATCAAAGATAAAACTGCTGGCGAAAATGTATTTGACTTCAATACAGTTGGTGGAAAAGTAAGTGCTACCTTTGATAAAGCTACCTTTGATGCAAATCCTGCTTTCTATGGCGGAAAACTTCTTAAAGAAGGCGAGTGGATTCCACTTGTTTGGTCTTTCACTGCAACTGACGCAACTGATAGAGGAATTGAATGGTCAATGCTAAGCCAAATGGGTGTTAGCAATAACAACTCTATGGATTATTTCCTACAAATAAGTAATAAAATAGTTATTTCTGAAAATTCAATTGCACTTGCACCTCCTTCAGGTCCTACAGTATCACCTTATTTCGGTGCTGATAATGGAGACATATCAAAAACTAGCCAATGGGATCAAGGTAAAGATGTATATTATGCTTGGGATCTTAATTTTGTAGGCGGACAGGATCGCCGTATCAGAGTTCCGGATGGTTCAACTGTTGCTTTAGAGTCAAACCATATTTACTATAGTATGTCATTACCAACTGAAAAACGTACTATTGCTGCTGGTACAGACTATTATTTCAAACTTCTATTAAAATTAGATAATTTTAAAGATGTTGATATGAGTAAGTACGTACTTGAATGGGATTGGAATGACAAGCCTATTGAAGGACAGATTATGCCTGAAGTGCTTAAAGCAAAAGAAGGCGAATGGGTATCTTTAGTTTATAAATTAAATGATGCTACAAAATTAAACACTGGCGGAGAAGGTCGTTTCAGATTACAAGGATCAAGAGCATATAAACTATATGGAAGCAGATATTTAGTTCTTTCTACAGATTCTACACCTCTTGCTTTACCTTCTGATGTTGATGCGGCTGTTCCAGTAAAAAACTCAATTGATAATTTGGTTAAACCAAGAGAGATTAAAGTTGAATTTGAAAACTTAACTTCAATTGTAAATGACACTAAAGCAACTGAAAACAATGCAGACGGTTGGGTTTTAGGAAATACAGATGTTAATGGAACAATTTGTAAATATCCAGCTATAGACTTTGACACAAAAGTAAATGATACCATTTCAGTACGCTATTCTGCTAAGGCAATGGCTGGTAGTGCAGCTTCTTACATTGAATTCCGTGCTGACGATCCTGTTACAGGTCCGGTTATCGGAACTGTTGCTACCCCTGACACTGGAGCATGGACTACTTTTAAAACAGCAACTGGTGCTGTTACAAACAATGTTACTGGTGTACATGATGTTTATGCAATTATTTATAAACCAGGTGTTGGTACAGACGTACCACAATATGTGGGAAATCTAAACTGGTTCTCATTCTCATCTTCAACAGAGCCTGTTTTATCTAATGAAAAGATTCCTGCTGCTAAAGCTATTCGTACAGCTTATAATGCACTAACAGCAACACAAAAAGCACTTGTTTCAAATTATGAAACTTTTGTTTCTTCAGAAGTTACATTAGGTTTAATACAACAAGCTGCTGACCAAACAGCTGCAGATGCAGTTATTACTAAAATTGTTGATCTTCCTTCAGCTAATGCTATAAAAGTAACTGATAAAGATGCTATTGTAGCGGCTCGTACAGCTTACACAGCTCTTACAGCAGCACAAAAAGCACTTGTATTAAATCTAGATGCTCTTACAACTGCTGAAACTGCACTTGCAGCAGCTGAAAATAAAGCAGCAGCAGATGTTGTAGTAGAAAATATTGCTGATCTTCCTTCAACTAGTGCTATAAAAGCAACTGATGAAGAAGCTATTGTAGCAGCTCGTGCAGCTTACACAGCTCTTACAGCAGCACAAAAAGCACTTGTTACTAATTTAGATACTTTAGTAAATGCAGAATATGTATTAAATCTTTTAACGTCTTCTTCTTCTGAAGTAGGTGTAACTGGTGTTACATTGAACAAGACAAATGAAAGCTTAAAAGTTGGCGCAACTTTAGCTTTAGTTGCTACTATAGCTCCTGATAATGCAACAAATAAAAATGTTAATTGGTTTACAAGTAATGAAAAAGTTGCTACAGTTGATGCAAATGGTAATGTAAAAGCTATCGGTAACGGTACTGCTACAATTACTGCAATTACTGCAAGTGGTACTAAAATTGCTAAATGCACAGTTGCAGTAACAACACCTGTAACTAGCGTTAAATTAAATGCTACAACTGCTACTATTAACAAAGGTTCTAGCCAGAATCTAACAGCAACAATTAATCCATCAACAGCTTCTAACAAAGAAGTGCAATGGACTTCCGGCAATAAAAATGTTGCAACCGTTGATTCCAACGGCAAAGTTACTGCGAAAGCATTCGGTGTAACAACCATCTATGCAACCACTTCGAACGGTTTGAAGGCATCCTGCACGGTTTACGTTAAAGGATGGTATCAATCCGCAGGCAAATGGTACTTTAACGATGGCAAAGGTAAAGTGACCAACAAGTGGTTCCAAGACGGTAGCAAATGGTACTATGTTGACACAAAAGGTGTAATGCAAACCAGTAAGTGGATTAAATCGAGTGGGAAATATTATTACGTTGACAGTAAAGGCGTAATGCTGACCAACAAATGGATAAAATCCGGTGGTAAATGGTATTACGTAGATAAAAACGGCATAATGTTTGTAAACACTTCTAAAAAAATAGGCAGTAAAACCTATAAATTCAATAAGAGCGGAGCTTGCATAAATCCGTAATATAATCTCTTTCTTAAATAACTGCTTGCCAATTGGCAACCAGTTCAGTCTGTAGAAAAAGTCTCTTAAATCTTGTGATTTAAGAGACTTTTTCAATTATCGAGAAAAGAGGGATTAAATGAATTCACTACTCAAGAAAATCAGTACATTAACTTTATCTTTTTCACTATGTATTACTGGTTTTCAAGGACTTTTAAGCTCGGAATACAATTAACTCAGTCAACTGACCCAAGTTATAACTTCTTTCTCTTTTTGTTTTAGTGACATCTCAGTTTTATCACATATCTTAAAATATGTATATTCTACACCTAATATATCAGGGCAGCTAATCACACCTTCATCAACGACAAATCCATAAATCCCTGACAGTTTTCATCCGCTATACTTGTATGAGATAGGATTGTGAAGTCGAGGGCTTAAGTCGACTTCCTTTATTTTTTGTGATATACTGTTTAAAAAACAGCTGAAAGAGGCGGGTATTCTTGGCAAGGGATCATTTTCGAATTTTGAACTGGCTTCCAGAAAGCCTATTCTTGAATATGGATTTTAAAAACCACCTGGAGTTTGAAAGAAAGTACCTCCTGTTAAGTTTGCAGCGGGGAAAACTCTTCAACTGGGTTGTTTTCGTTTTGAGCTTTTATTTTTTTTACTTAGACTTTACGTTGCATCAAGATCCTTCTGTCGATATTATATACCGCCGAAACCTTTTGGGCATACACATTATCATTTTTCTGCTTTCGATAGTCTATCTTGTAATTTACACGTTGTTTAAGAATAAAAATTCCCAAAATTCATGCGCTGCCAAGGTTTTAATTATTTCTGAAATAATCGTAATGGTTTTTGTCGCATCCATTCTATCTTTAAACAGCCAAAGGTTTACCGGAAACATGAATGCGTACATTATGGTTGTCCTTGTAGTAGCTCTGGCAATTCCTATCTATCCGAAATGGGTGCTTTCAATCTATGGCGTAAACCATGCTTTATTCCTGATCGGCCTTTCCTATTTCGGCACGAACAGTTCCGTTGTGATCAAGCAGTTTGATTCCACTGCCACCATAATGGTAGCTGTCATTTTGTTTTTGCTCCTATACCGATACAACGTAACAAATTTTTTGAATGAGGAAATTCTCAAAGAGGATAAGCAGACCTTTATCAAGCTGTTTGAGATCAATCCCTTTCCTCTACTGATATCCCGGTCTGAGGACGGAAAAATCCAATATGCAAACCATAAAGCTATGTTATTTTATGAGCTTCCAGAGGAAATATCCGGTGATTTGAACCACGAACATTTATATGCAAGAACTCAGGATTTTAACAATATTCGTAAGAGACTGGAAGCGGACGGGAAAGTAGTCGATTATTTAGTGGAGCAAAAGACTTTGTCGGGACAGATCAAATATGCTGTTGTCAATTACGAGCTTATTGATTATTTTGGTGAGAAGTCAATTTTAAGCGGCGTTGCAGACATCGGAGAAATAAAGAGGATCGAGAAGGAATTGGCTGTTCACGCCTCCACCGACCCATTGACCGGCGTTTTAAACAGAAGAGCCGGGATGGACTTGATTAATAAGAGGTTTAAAGCCGCCCAGCGCGACAAAGAGGAACTGAACCTTTGCTTTTTTGATGTGGATAATCTCAAAATTGTAAATGACACCTTCGGTCATTTGAAAGGAGATGCTTTAATTATCGATGTTTGCAAGATTATTAGAGAAGAACTGCATACGGACGACATTATTTTCCGCTATGGCGGAGATGAATTCATGATATTATTGGAGAACAGCAATGAACAGGAAATCAGGGAAACCTGCGCTCGAATTGCGCAGCGGTTCAAATTCTTGAACCAAAACAGACAAAAGCCTTATTGGGTTAACGCAAGCCTTGGGATATTCTCCTATAAACCAGATATGAATCTGAGTTTGGAGCAGATCATTGAAGCTGTGGATAAAGACATGTATCACAACAAGAAAAAAAAGCAAGGCTTATAGCACAAGCTGTATAAAACGATATATATATTAATGAATTGTTACAGTGACGCTTTGGAATCCAACGCAGATGCTGGAACGAGGCATCCATTTTTATACGCCGCTTAGCTCCGAAAAGCTTAGAAATCCGACCAAGTAAAGTCGAATTTTGATGACTCCTGTTAAATTATTGTAGCTAATATTTCCTGCAGAAAATACAGTGGTATCAAAAATGACGTTTGATCCGGAAGCTACGGTTCCGGCAGCAATTCGTTCTATTTGTAATGCTATATTAATCTTGTTTATAGAAACTCTCTTTGGTTTAGGCAAAAATCGAATATTTAAAGACAACGTTATATAAATTTTTTAATTATATAACGTTGTTTTCTTTATAAAATCCATATTGAATATTATACTCTCTATGAATTACGGGAGTATTGTACATCAAAATTTCATGCTATAATACCTCGAAATGAGATTTGTCGCATGAATCATAAATATACAGAATCTGAAAAGCAACACTAAATATGGATAACGTATAGTTACCAAGTGAAATGCCGTTTAACTTCCATTTACAATTATAACGTATTATAATAATAAAAAGGTGGTGTTTCCTACGAATAAGATTTTAGTTGTTGATGATGATGAATATATAAGAGAGCTTGTTTGCACTCTGCTTCGAAATGAAGGTTATGGCATTGTTGAAGCGTCAGACGGGCGTGTGGCACTCAAAAAGCTTGGAGAAGAAAAAGTAGATTTATGTGTGCTTGACATTATGATGCCAAACATGGATGGATTTGAATTTTGTAAAACAGCACGAAAATATTATGAAAATTTGCCTATTTTGATGCTGACTGCAAAAGGCGAAATAAGTCAAAAGATAAAAGGCTTCGATTTGGGTTGCGACGACTACCTGACCAAGCCCTTTGAGGGCGCAGAGTTGATTGTAAGGGTTAGAGCGTTACTAAAGCGATATCATATTGATATGGCGGAAGAAATTACAATCGGCAAGGTGACCATGAACAAAAGCAGCTATATTGTATCCGTAAATGGCGGCAAATCCGACATTCCCATGAAAGAGTTTGAGCTTTTATATAAACTTGGCAGCAGCACAGGAAAAACCCTGACACGTGATTATCTGATTGAGGATATTTGGGGATATGATTTTGAAGGAAATGAACGTACACTTGATGTTCATGTTAACAGGCTTCGTGAGCGGTTTCCTGCAGATGAATTCGGCTTTAAAATTACCACTGTACGTGGCTTTGGATACCGACTGGAGGTCTTAAAATGAACAAGTCGAGAAATTGGCACATGATTTTCAATGTTATCATTGCGATACTCTCATTTTTGAGCTGCATTATCTTAGGACATGTGTTGGCTGCACTCTTGTTTGAGTTGACAGGCAAACCGGCAGAACTTGTTTCTTATCTCATTTCGGCTATTATGGGGTTTTTGATTTTCGTCGGAATTGCAAAGCTTGCATCGGAAATCTTCAGCCGCACAAAATATGGGAGGAAACACAACTTGATGCGTCACCAGTTTTTTGACAGCACACTGGAAGCACTGAACAAAATTTCACGAGGTGATTTTAACATATCAATCACCATCAATGAGCATGACCCGTTTTCCGAATTGGCGGAAAGCGTCAATAAAATGGCACGGGAATTATCAAGCATGGAATCGCAGCGGCAAGACTTTATATCAAATGTATCACATGAAATTCAATCGCCGCTCACATCAATCAGCGGATTTGCGGCTCTGCTAAAATCCGATTCGTTGACAAAACAGCAGCGTGAGCATTACATTGAAGTCATTGAGACTGAAAGCAAGCGATTGTCCAAACTCTCTGACAATCTATTAAAGTTGTCTGCGCTGGAATCTGAGAATGTTCCGCTCTTGCTTAGAGATTTCCGTTTGGATAAACAAATTGAGCACGCCATCTTAATACTTGAGCCGCAGTGGATAGAGAAAAACATTGATATAGATGCAGAATTTGAAAAAATCAGCATACATGGGGATGAAGACTTACTGGGTCAGGTGTGGATCAATTTAATTCACAATGCGGTGAAATTCACGCCGGAAAACGGGCTGATTAAGATTAAGCTTTATAAAAATGATTGTCAAATCATATGCCAAATTACTGACAATGGCGTAGGTATTTCAAAAGAAGACCAGATCCATATCTTTGAGCGGTTTTTTAAGGTAGATAAGTCTCGCGACCGTTCACTGGGCGGCAATGGGCTCGGGCTTTCGCTCTGTAAAAAGATTATCGAACTTCACAACGGTCAAATCATCATGGAGAGCGAACTGAGCAAGGGGACGAAATTTATCGTTACTCTTCCGAAATAAATCTTTGCGTTTACATTGCGTTTAACTTCCATTTAACCTCCGTTTACTTTGCAGCCATATAATAAGGCTGTAAACAAACGAAGGTTATTTTTTGGAGGTTTTATCATGAACATAATCGAAGTTAACTCACTTGTCAAACAATATGACAGCGCAAAGGAACCTGCAGTTAAGGGCATTGATTTTTCTGTAAACGAAGGTGAATTTTTTGCATTCCTCGGTCCGAACGGCGCTGGCAAAACCACAACCATTTCCATTTTGACCACAACACTTTCCAAAACCAAGGGCGAAGTTAAAATCGCCGGTTTTGATGTAGAAACACAAGCGAAGCATGTACGCGAAAAAGTGGGCATTATATTTCAACAGCCCAGCCTTGACCCACAGCTTTCAGCAGAAGAAAACATCCGGTTTCATGCCTGCTTATACGGTATGTTCAGCTATCGTCCAACATTTAAGATGATGCCTGTTGCATACAGAAACCGTGTGATGGATTTGGCGGAAATTGTTGGTATTCAGGATTCGCTGTTCAAGCCGATTAAAAAGCTTTCAGGCGGCATGCAGCGCAAACTGGAAATTATCCGCAGCCTGATTCATACGCCGTCCGTGCTGTTTTTGGATGAGCCGACGCAAGGCCTTGATGCTGTCAGCCGACGCAGCCTATGGGAATATATCGACAATGTGCGAAAACAATACGGCACGACTGTATTTTTAACCACTCATTATATTGACGAAGCAGAAAAAGTAGATAAAGTTTGCATTATCAATCATGGTAAGATTGCGATCTCCGGCTCACCCGAAGAAATGAAGCATAATTTGTTAAAACAACAGCTTGTGTTGGATTCGGATGACCGGGACGGATTGATCACGGAGCTTTCCAATATGGGACTTTTCCATAAAACAGAAAATCACATCATTGTGCCGTATCAGGAAATAACCGTACAGGATGTAATTGCAAAATTGAAAACACGTCTCAGCGTACTCAACATTGAGGA
This sequence comes from Oscillospiraceae bacterium, assembly GCA_029240015.1. Taxonomy (GTDB): domain Bacteria; phylum Bacillota; class Clostridia; order Oscillospirales; family Ruminococcaceae; genus JARBTU01. Next base: position 8,621 of record JARBTU010000033.1, read on the forward strand.
GCCATCCCTTGAAGATGCATATATAGAATATCTGAAATTAGGAGGCGAAGTAGCATGAGTGAAATTGTTTTAGCTGGGAGAAAAAAATCAGGATTAGCGCGCGAAACAAATGCAGTTATCACAATCATGGCAAGGGATATTACGCTTTTTTTCAAGTCACCGATGACAATTATTATGAGCCTTGCGATGCCGATCGTTATGATGGGTATGTTGGGTGGGAGTTTATCACAAAACATGGCGGGTGGACTCGGCTTTGATTATAAGCAGTTTATGCTGATTGGTATGCTTGTCAACATGCTGTTCATGACGACGACGATGGGTATGTCCTCTCTTGTGGAAGACCACACAACTGATTTTACACAGGAAATGATGATTTCGCCGGTTTCACGCTATGGCATCATTATAGGCAAGATACTCGGTTCCTCCTTTGGGGCAATTATTGGCATGTTTGGAACCGTTATTGTCGGGCTGTGTATGGGAATTACATTAAGCATAAGTCAACTGTTGCTCATTATTGCATTGTCGCCTCTGATGTGTCTGTCGGCAGGTTCACTTGCTACGATCATTATAGGAATCATTAAAAATAATAAAACAGCAAATATTGCTGTGTCCTTGATAACCATGCCACAAATGTTTTTAAGTGGTGCTATCATTCCGCTCAGCAATTCACATGGCATATTGTACGTGATCAGCAGAATGATGCCGATGACCTATTGTCTTGACCTTGTACGTGCGGTTGTGTATGCCGGAACACCGCAGTATGACAGCGTTGTGATCTATAATCCTGCGATCAGTTTAATTGTTGTCATTGCATTAACTGTTGTTTGCCTTGTAATCGGAACCTTCTTCTTTGCCAGAAGCGAAAAAAACAGATAATGCAAAGTGCTGTCGTTATTTGAAATGGCAGCACTTTGTTTGTGTGTTATACAATCTAATTCAAGCGCCCGAACGGCGAATCGACACCGTTTCAACTCTCTTTTTTCACGTATAGCTCAACTCCTAAAATAATTATTTTAATATTGTTGACATAGAAACAAAAAATTAATATAATATTGTTAATGCACCAACGAGTGGGAGGACAGGCCATGAACAAAGAAGAACAGCTCATAATGGGGTTCAGGGACGTATACAACAAGATGAGTTGGCTTAATAAGCATAAGATGGAAGACAGTTTTAAGGGCTATAAGTCTTCTGAAGTACATTGCGTCGAATGCATTGGGAGAAATGTAGATTCCAACGTGACAAAACTTGCGGAGTCCTTTTATATGACTAGGGGTGCCATAAGCAAAATGACCAAGAAGCTTATAAAAAAGGATATTATTGAAAGCTATCAGAAGCCGGATAATAAGAAAGAAATTTATTTCAGGCTTACTGAACAAGGGCAAGTAATCTATAAAATCCATGAGGAACTGCACAAAGAGTTTAGGGAGCGGGATAAAGCTGTATTTGAGCAGGTAACCGAGCAGCAATTTGACAGTATGCTTAGCTTCGTGGAAAAGTATAGTAGGCATTTGGATGTTGAAATAAAGAAGCAGGGCTTAGATATTAAGTAAGAATAAATTTGAATAATGGAAATGAAACCACAAGCAGCCCAACTCTATTGAGAACGGGCTGCATTTTTATTGCTGTCTTTTTGTTGACAAAGAAACAAAAAGGTGATAGAATATTTTTGTTGAAAAGGAAACAAAATTACAACCTTTGAGGGGAGAATTCAAATGTTCAAATTTAAATCACACAATGAACAGAACACAGAACAAACTGTAGATAAAAAGGCTTTAATATTCGGTCTTATGTCTGTGTTTCTTTGCGGAATAGGCTTCACTATTATAGCACCTGTCGTCCCATTTTTAGTGCACCCTTATATAAGCAATCCGGGAGATCAAGCTATAGTTGTTACGCTGCTGACCTCTGTTTATGCAGTCTGCGTGTTTATTGCAGCTCCTGGACTTGGAGCTTTGAGCGATAGATATGGCCGTCGTCCGGTACTCTTAGTATGCCTTTTGGGTTCCGCAATCGGGTACTTAGTTTTTGGCATAGGAGGAGCTCTATGGATACTATTTGCTGGGCGCATAATAGATGGTATAACAGGCGGGACCATAAGCACTATCTTCGCATATTTTGCAGACATCATCCCTTCAGAACAGAGGACCAAATACTTTGGGTGGGTGAGTGCAGTTGTAGGAGCAGGCACTGTCATTGGCCCAACTTTGGGCGGATTACTTGCCAAGTTTGGTTATTCTGTACCCATGTATTTTGGAGCAATAATAACTTTATTGAATGTTGTTTATGGATTCTTTTTTATGCCTGAG
>JARBTU010000034.1 GCA_029240015.1 Oscillospiraceae bacterium
ACATAGTACCATTTGTTTTTATCTTTGATCCACTTGTTCGTTACTTTACCGTTGTCATCGTTAAAGTACCATTTACTTGCGGACTGATACCAGCCTTTTACGTATATTTTAAATGTTGAATATACGTTGTTTTCAGAAGTTTGTGCTTTAATGGTTGCTACACCGGGAGACACTGCTGTCACTTTGCCGTTTGCATCTACCGTTGCAATCTTAGGATTCAATGTGCTCCATGTAACTTTATTATTTGTGGCATTTGAAGGCGAAACCGTGGCCTTTAACTGACTTGTGCTACCAATCGCTATCGGTGTTTTTGTTCCAGTTATTTTAACAGATGATACACGGACCGTTTTTAATGCGGTAATTCTATCTTCCGCCGCTTTTAAAGCAGAATAGTTTGTAACCAGTGCTTTCTGCTGCGCAGACATCTTGTTATATGTGTCTCTTATGCCGGCGACCGTGGATTCATCATTTAGGGTAATTGTCACGGGTAAATTATTAATCTTATCTATTACAGACTGCAATTCCCCTGTAACTCCGCTGTAAATCCCAAGTTCCGAAACCTGGAAAATGGTTGAACCTTCAGTAGCAAAGAATTTAATAGAGTAGTACAGATAAGAGCCCGGATTGCTGACCTTGAACGCAAAGCCTTTAGAATTAATATCAGGCAGATTCGCCGAACTTACAGAATCCAGAACAGTCCATTTCTGACCGTCGTTTGAACCGCAGAATACCCATTTTTTCGGATTACGCTTTGTGCTTGCAGCTGCATCACTTGCGGTGTAAATCATATAAGAATTAACAGTAACCGCTTCTTTCATAGTCCAAACAACAGTAGCAGGCACAACAGTAGTACAGAATTTGGTTGTTGTTTTCCCATCCAATATCAACGAGCATGATTCATTGTTATTTCCGGCAGTACCTCTAATTGATTTATCAATTACTTTGTCTAATAATAACGTTTTATTATTATCGACATAATTTGTATCTTCTTTAAATCCGTTTGAACCTGTCAGCAGATTTTCGCTCAAGCTCGGCACAGTCAACGTTGTAAAGGCCGAACGGTAACCGGGTATTGTGCTTGTTACAAAGTTACCATTTTCAACAGTAATCTTACGGGTATCCGGATCGGCGAACAACGGTACGACGTTGCTTGCGGCATTGATAACACCGAGGTATTTGTTTCTGTTTCCGGAATTGGCTCCGGAATTGGTTTCCGAATTACAAAACAGTGCCAGCGGGGCGCCTATTGCATTATAAAGACTGGCGAGGTCATTATATCCGTGATGCGCTACCTGTACACAGTCACTGTGTAGGGTTGCGGCTGTGTACATTTTAAGCATGGTATCCTGGCACTTACTGCCGCCGTCGCCAAGCAACATAAACGATTTTCCGTCCATAGTCACTTTTAGAATTGTAGATGTATCATTAAAGTCGGATATAGTTGTTGCCCCCGCATTGTTCACGGCATCCTCATGGGTGTACAAAACGTCAAATTTCACCCCTTGAAGAGTAAACTGTTGACCGGTATGAAGCTTTACATATTTGCAGTCGGGATAATATTTATTCATTGTCTGCTTCATTAAAAATGTGTATGGATCGTATCCCCCGCTCATTGTCTGATAAGACGGGATATTGAACAACAAACTTTCAACATTGAGGTACTGGTGGTAACTCTCCACGAAAGCATGCCCCGCATAAACATGGTCACCATGAGCATGTGAGAAAAACCATCCTCTTATTTTTATCTGAGAACCATATTCCTGACCTGTGACGTTGTACATAAATTTCAAGAGTGCTTCCTGCGCAGTTTTGCTGCTTTGACGTTCATGTCCGCCGTCTACAATGAACAAGCTATTGTCGGCTAGTTTTATAATCAAAAGAGCGCCGCAGTCAAGTGTCCAATAATCGGTTTTTGAAGTCTGACCTTCCCCGTGAGTATAATCTATGCTGTAAAGATAGAATTCTGTTTTGCCGGTTCCAGTGGGATTCGTATCCAACTTGGACAACAAAGTTCTTGTAGAATTATCTTCAATAATTCTTACTGTGTTGGAATATGCTGTGTAATATAAATAATAATACTTGTTATCTTTTTCTAGCAGGTAATAAATGTTCTGCTCTGTTTCGTTTTTGGTAATCTGTGTAAACCCTTTCGTTAATAAGGTTTGAATGTAGGTATCGAATGTGGATAAGAGAGTTTTACTTATTACAACCATTTTGGAGTCTTCCGGAGTTACGGAAGTCTGGTCAACCGCAGTTCCCGGTCCGGCGTTATATATTGTACTGATTTCGCCGTCAGGATATTCAGGGAAACTATTGAAAGGGATTTGAACACTTTCATGTAAATCCGAATTATCCAGTATCTTTGAATATACTACTTGAGTTCCTTTCTTAACTGTTATTTTTGCCTGTGTCCATGAATTGGCGCCAAGACTGTATGCTTTTCCATAAAAAAGACTACACCCTGCTGCCGCCTTATAAGTTAACTCGGCGGCTTTGAAACTATTGCCTTTTGTAAGCTCTACTGTCTTTACTATATTGGACTCTTTTAAAATATCTGCTGTTACGGTAATTTCCTGTGTATTTATCGAACTGCCTGTTTGCAATACAAAGTATATGTTATGTAAATAGTTTCCCAAATCCTCAGCTTTTACATCACCCACATAATTCTCGTTTGATAATGTGGTTGCTGCTTCGTAATATAAAACAGGGTAACCGCCTGATGTAGGATTTGCAGTATAAGCTTTGGCGCCATCAGTAGTAGCTGTGATTTTTGTCAGCAAATCAGCTGCCGAAGCAAATGCTGTGCCGGCTGTTCCTGCCGTAGCACCGCCTAGTTCCGTTTCATATTCTGTTCTTCCCTGCATATAAAAGTTCTGGAAGGTTCCGTTTGCAGCATTGCGCACAATGCAGATCTCGGCTTCCAGCGGAGAACCGCTCGCATTGTAACAGTGTTTTACTTCCAACGAGTTCTTTACGCCTAAGTTCGCATATCCGAATATACCGTAATAGGTACCGTATCCCACACGCGAAACAGTTGTTCCGTTATCGGAATAAGCAATGATATTGCCGATATTGTAACAAAAATCAATTACACCGCTTTTTATGTATCCGATGATTCCCGCCGCACGTTCACCAATAATATTATTGATCGTGATATTTCCTTTGTTTGCGCAATAAGTTATATTTGCTTTCGAATTGTCATTGTTAGAAGAAGTCATCCCAACGATCCCTCCGACATTGTTACTACCGCCGTTTATAATGATATTGCCGTTATTGATTGAGTTTGTGATGTTGGCTGCCGCTCCAGTGCATGTAAATCCAAGGATTCCCCCAACAGCACCGCTTGTACCGTCGCCCAGATCGCCGCTGCCTTTACCTAAATTCAAGGCCTTTATGGTGATGTTTCCATTGTTTGTACAATTTTTTACGGTGGCAACATTGAATCCGCTGCGGACAGCTCCTCCAATACCTCCTACATGAGTAATTCCGACTGTACCCTCTGCCGTTATTGCCGCATTATTTACGCAGTTAATAATCATACCACCGGCAATATTTGCAACTATCGAGCCAACATATCCGCTGTAAATTTTAGCATCCACTGTTCCGTTTACCGTCAGGTTTGCAACTGTGCCCGAAAGGTATCCGAACAAGCCAACAGTGTAAATGCCGTTTGCAGATTTTGTCTGATTGATTCCCACTGTTATGGTATGTCCTGCACCGTTAAATACCCCCGAAAAGGGTTTGGCTTCGGTTCCTATAGGCGTCCAATCAGTCTGTTGGGAAATATCAATATCCTGCGTTAAAATAAAATTATTTTCAGGATTTGAAGCTGCCCATAAAAGGTCATCCACTGTTGCGATGTGGTAAATTCCATCGCTTACAGTAGGGGCAGTGCTTGCGGAAGCTGAAATAAAACTTTTGCAAGGCAACAGATATCCTGCTGCAAAAAGCAATGCCATAAAAACAGCCATAAAAGATTTTAGATTTTTTCTCATTGTTCTAACTCCATTCTATATTTTTATCTTATTAAGCTCCTTATAAATCCTAAATGAATTATACTGCTTTACATATAACAGTTAAATATATATAATTGACTTAAATTAGTACTATTTTGACATATGAACACTCTACAAAGTACTATAATATAAATTTAATAGGAGGCATAAGTTTGGATATATATTATGAAAATGATTTTAAAGAAATAAACTCCCCGATTATTGTTTCAAAACGTGAAGCCAGCAGAAAGACTCCCGGCTGCGGCATAAATATGCATGAATATGTTGAATTTTATTACATAATTACCGGCGGAATAGAAGTTTTCTGTAACGGAGCCAGCGAATGGATATATCCGGGTGATATCGCATTTATCAATTGGTGTCAACCTCACAAAAGCCTGTGTTTCCTTGATGATACCTTATACTATATCGTGCAATTTGATTTGAATTCTCTGTCCTGCGGAAATTATGATGTTTTTCAAACAAAATATGTGACAAGGCTTATATCGGACACCGGTCTTTTTAAAACGTATTTTAGAGAAGATAAAATATTGAAAAGTCTTTTTGAAACTCTTGTATACGAATACGAAAACAAATTATTCACCTATGAATTATCTGTTCAGGCAGCAATATTTAACATATTAGCCATTATTATTAACTCCGCTGAAGATCAATAAAAAATACACAAAAATCAGTTTAATTTAACGGCAATAGAATATTCTAAAAAACTAATACAATATCTATATATAAACTATCAAAATACCGTAAATTTAACCCAAATATCAAAAGAGTTAGGAATATCCTCTTCCTACATGTGCAGGATTTTCAAACAATGTACGGGAACTACAATTGTAGAATATGTTAACCAATTAAGATGCAAAAAAGCTATTTCACTTATTAACGACGGCGAAACGATTTCTCAGGCAGCAGCTTTGGTAGGATATAATGATTACAATTATTTTTCAAGAACTTTTAAAAAAATATACGGAATGTCCCCTACGAGTTTAATAAAGCAAACAAGTAAGGATAGGCATGAAGAATCGGCGGAAATTTAAGTAAGCAACTTTTTTGATATTAAATTACATTTCCAGAAATATAGAAAAAAGATATAGCCCGTTTTTTAGACAAATTGAAGAGCTTATACTAAAAAATCTTTTGATTATGTCATGGACAATGCCACACATATCCTCAACAATATGTCACAATATAAGTTACTCGGAATTTGATTTTGATTCTCTACGTTATATTTACGCTACCATATTGGCTGAATAATGTGATCTGCCTAAATATGTACAAAAAAAGGTTTAAAATAAAAACATCTAACTATGCACTATGCAGATTTGCGAACAATTATCTGCGAAAATTAAATATAAAGTCGTTAACATATTGAATAAAGTTCTCAATAAAAAAATCAGCCTTCGAAAAGCGTTGCTTTTCGAAGGCTGATTTCATTAAAAACTCTGTATTCATGCGGGTTCTCGCCTATTTTCTGGCCTCTTCAACCGCCACTGCACAGGCCACCGTAGCACCCACCATAGGATTGTTGCCCATACCGATAAGCCCCATCATCTCAACGTGAGCAGGAACAGAAGAAGAACCTGCGAACTGTGCATCACCGTGCATACGACCCATAGAGTCTGTAAGTCCGTAAGACGCAGGTCCTGCAGCAACGTTATCCGGATGAAGTGTACGTCCTGTTCCTCCGCCTGATGCAACAGAGAAGTATTTTACGCCGTTTTCCATTGTCCATTTTTTATAGGTTCCCGCAACAAGATGTTGGAAACGAGTTGGATTTGTTGAGTTTCCTGTAATGGATACGTCAACTTTTTCAGCTTTCATAACAGCAACGCCTTCAAGCACATCGTTTGCTCCAAAGCATTTAACTGTTGCTCTCGGGCCGTTTGAATAAGCCTTTTCTCTTACGACTTTAAGCTCACCTGTAGCAAAATTATAATCTGTTTCAACATATGTAAATCCGTTGATTCTTGATATAATGAAAGCCGCATCTTTTCCCAAGCCGTTCAAAATAACTCTTAGCGGAGATTTTCTTGCCTTGTTTGCTGTTTGAGCAATACCGATTGCGCCTTCTGCAGCAGCAAAAGATTCATGTCCTGCCAAGAAACAGAAACAATCTGTTTCTTCTCTTAGAAGCATTGCACCCAAGTTACCGTGTCCCAAACCTACGTCGCGTTGTTCCGCAACAGAGCCGGGAATACAGAATGCCTGCAAACCGATACCGATTGCTTCAGCGGCTTCAGCGGCTTTAGTGATTCCTTTTTTGATTGCAATAGCAGTACCCAATGTATATGCCCAAGAAGCATTTTCGAACGCGATCGGTTGAACACCTTTAACGATTTTATCTACATCAATGCCTTTTGAAAGACATAGTTCGTTTGCCTCTTCCAAGGACGCGAAGCCATATTCAGCCAAGCAAGCCTCGATTTTAGGCATTCTTCTTTCTTTACCTTCAAATTTAGCCATTATACGATTCCTCCTTCTCTCTTATTCTTCACGCGGGTCGATATATTTAGGAGCATCAGCATATCTGCCGTATGTACCAATATTTTTTTCGTAAGCTTTTGTCGGGTCTGTGCCATGACGGATATCTTCTAGCATTTTTCCAACTTTTACGAATTTGTAGCCCACAGCTTCGTTGTCTTCATCCAATGCAACAGAAAGGATATAACCTTCTGCCATTTCCATATAACGAACGCCTTTTGCGTTGGTGGCAAAGATGGTTCCAACCTGAGAACGAAGACCTTTTCCTAAGTCTTCAAGACCTGCTCCAACCGGAAGACCGTCCTCCGAAAACGCTGTTTGTGTTCTTCCGTAAACAAGTTGGAGGAATATTTCACGCATCGCTACGTTAATCGCATCACAGACAAGGTCGGTATTCAAAGCCTCAAGAATCGTCTTTCCGGTTAGGATTTCAGCAGCCATAGCAGCCGAGTGAGTCATACCCGAACATCCGATGGTCTCAACCAATGCCTCTTCGATGATTCCTTTTTTTACGTTTAGTGTTAATTTACATGTTCCCTGCTGCGGCGCACACCAGCCCACACCATGTGACAAACCGGAAATATCAGTGACTTCATAAGCTTTCACCCATTTACCTTCTTCAGGAATCGGTGCCGGTCCGTGTTTTGGTCCTTTTGCCACAACACACATTTGCTCTACTTCATGAGAATAATTCATATTACTAACTCCTTTCGGTCTCATTTGTCAATTTTTTGACACAATACATACACAATTGCTATTATAATATCTTTTATCCCTTTTAGCAATACTTTATTTGTATAAAAAATAACAATCTCGGTCCGTTTATTTGTACTATTTCTTTAACAAATATCTCTTTTTTAAACGATTTCACAACTTATTTAACAAATACTTCAAGAATATTAATGATTTCGCACAACTTTTTGAGCAAAAGCACTTGCATGTCAGTTCATATCGTTATATACTATATGAATGTGTATGCTATTTTTTAAAAAGGCATAATAATAGTCCGCTAACACAAAATCTGTTAAGAGGTGACTTTGTTAATGAGTTTTATTGAGAAAATATTTGGCTCTTACAGCAAAAAAGAGCTTAAACGTATAACTCCGATTATGCAAAAAGTTGTGGATCTTGAAGCAAAATATAAAGAGATGAGCGACAGCGATTTAAAGTCTCAAACCGCTATTCTCAGACAACGTCTTGCCGACGGAGAAACTTTGGACGACATTCTTCCGGATGCTTTTGCCGTATGCCGCGAAGCAGGTGATCGTGTCCTTGGGATGCGTCATTTCCCTGTTCAAATTATCGGCGGTATTGTTCTTCACCAAGGACGCATTTCGGAAATGAAGACCGGTGAAGGCAAAACCCTTGTTGCAACCTTGCCTTCCTATCTAAATGCATTGGACGGAAAAGGTGTTCACATCGTAACGGTCAACGATTATCTTGCAAAGCGTGACTCGGAATGGATGGGGAAAATTCACCGCTATCTGGGACTTACAGTCGGACTTATCACCCATGGGATCAGCAACGACGAGCGAAGAGAAGCCTATAGCTGTGACATTACTTACGGCACTAACAACGAACTTGGATTTGATTATCTTCGTGATAATATGTGTATTTATAAGGAACAAAAAGTTCAACGTGATTTTAACTATGCTATTGTCGATGAGGTAGACTCCATTTTAATCGACGAAGCACGTACTCCTCTTATTATTTCGGGTCAGGGAGATAAATCGACCGAGCTTTATACCATTGCAGATAAATTTGCAAAAGGTCTTAAAATCCATAAGATTGCCGAAATGAATGACAAAGAGAATCACGATGACGAATATGACGCTGATTATATCGTAGATGAAAAAGCCAAGACCGCTACTCTTACTCCTTCGGGCGTAAAAAAAGCGGAAACGTACTTTAATGTGGAAAACTTAATGGATGCCGAAAATATGGCAATCCAACATCATATCAATCAGGCAATCAGAGCATATGGAATCATGCAAAGTGATATCGACTATGTCGTAAAAGACGGCGAAGTTATCATTGTTGACGAATTTACCGGACGTTTGATGCTTGGAAGACGTTATAACGAAGGACTGCACCAGGCTATCGAAGCAAAAGAAGGCGTAAAGGTTGAAAGAGAATCCAAGACTTTAGCGACTATCACCTTCCAAAACTACTTCCGTCTTTATAAAAAACTTGCCGGTATGACCGGTACGGCTCTTACGGAAGAGCCTGAGTTCCGTGAAATCTATAAACTCGATGTTATTGAAATTCCAACCAATAGGTCGATCCAAAGAACCGACCATCAAGATTCTATTTATAAAAGCGAACAGGGCAAATTTAATGCTGTTATTGAACAAATTATTGAGTGTCACGAAAAAGGACAGCCTGTTCTGGTAGGTACCATATCTATTGAGAAGTCCGAATATTTGAGTTCCATGCTCAAACGCCGTGGGGTTAAGCATGAGGTTTTGAATGCGAAATACCACGAAAAAGAGGCTGAAATCGTCGCACAAGCCGGTAAAAAGGGCTCCGTTACGATTGCGACCAACATGGCCGGACGTGGTACCGATATTGTTCTGGGCGGTAATGCTGAATATCTTTCAAAAGCAGATATGAGGAAAAAAGGATTTTCCGATGATCTTATCGACGAAGCAACAGGCTTTGCCGAAACAGAAGATGAAGAAATCATCAATGCAAGAAAGACATATCAGGAACTTTATGTAAAGTATAAAGAACAAATAAAACTTGAAGCACAAGAAGTTTGCGAAGCAGGGGGACTATTTATCCTCGGTACCGAACGTCACGAATCCAGACGTATCGACAACCAGCTCCGTGGACGTGCCGGTCGTCAGGGAGACCCCGGCGAAAGCAAATTCTTCCTCTCTCTTGAAGACGATTTGATGAGACTGTTCGGCGGCGAAAGAATCCAGAATCTGATGAGTGCGCTCAAGATTGAAGAAGACCAGCCGATCGAAAACAAAATCCTTACCAACTCGATTGAATCCGCTCAGCGAAAAGTTGAAGGAAGAAACTTTGGAATTCGTAAAAACGTTCTCCAATTTGATGATGTTATGAATCGCCAGCGTGAATTGATCTATGGTCAGCGTTCAAAAGTGCTTGACGGTGAGAATCTACGCGACTATATCATGACGATGATTGATGATACTATCAAATCTGCTGTTTCAACTTATCTTTCAGACTCGGACGTTCATGACAACTGGAACGTAGAAGGATTGCGCGACCACTTCCTCGGAGTAATTACAACCGAAGATGATTTAAAATACGACATTCATGAACTTGCAAAACTTGAAAAAACCGATATTGCCAACGAACTTATCACAAGAACGAAAGAGCTTTATGCAAACCGCGAAGAAGAACTTGGCGAAAACATTATGCGTGAGCTTGAGAGAGTTGTTTTATTAAGAATTGTTGATACCAAATGGATGGATCATATTGATGCTATGGATGAGCTCCGAAAGGGAATCTATCTTCGTGCCTACGGTCAACGCGATCCGGTTGTTGAATACCGTTTGGAAGGTTTCGACATGTTCGATGGAATGATTGATTCCATTCGTGAAGACACCGTTAAAATGCTTTTGACCGTTCAAGTAAGAGAAGAACAAGAGCCACAGCGTGAGCAGGTTGCAAAACCAATGGATGAAAGTCTTGGCGGCGAAAGAGTTGTTAGAAAAACAACCGCTAAAAAGCAAAAAGTAGGCGGAAACGAGCTTTGCCCATGCGGAAGCGGCAAGAAATACAAAAAATGCTGCGGACTAAAACAAGATTAATTCTAAAAATTAAATTTAAAAAGTCGGTTTATTTAAAACCGACTTTTTTATTGCTTTTCTTCCTTTTTTTCTGTATACTTTAAAATGGCGTTATTCTCCTTGTAACGCCATTGCTTTGGCAAACTCTTTTGTTGTTGCCAAGAGTCAGTCGCAAGTTCCTGACTATAAAAAAATACTACGAAAGGAATTATAAAAAATGGAGAAAAAAACACTTCAAAAATTGACGCAAGCGTCAATGATTGCGGCACTGTATGCCGTACTTACACTTGCCGTAGCACCGATATCTTTTGGAAACATGCAGTTCAGAATCAGTGAGGCATTAACGATATTACCGTTGTTTACTGCTGTTGCAATTCCCGGTCTTACTGTCGGATGTGCATTGGCAAACTTCATAGGATTCATATTCGGGCTCAACCAAATCGGATTTTTAGACATCTTCTTTGGTTCAGCAGCTACACTTATTGCTGCGATTGTTACTTACATGATAGGAAAATCTACTAA
>JARBTU010000035.1 GCA_029240015.1 Oscillospiraceae bacterium
TATATTAAATGAGTAAAAAACAAGAATATAAAAGCTTTATATTATATATCATGTATTTTGGAGGTAGCTATGTATCCATTAAAACTAACTCCTGCGCTAAAAGACTATCTTTGGGGCGGGAACAAGCTCAAAACTGATTTCAACAAACAAAGCGACATGGAAATCGTTGCGGAAAGCTGGGAACTATCCTGCCATAAAGATGGCAACAGTGTGATTTCCAACGGTGAATTTACGGGGTTAACCCTAAGCGAATATGTCGAAAAGATGGGCGCTGGTGTTTTGGGGAAAAACTGCGAACAGTTTGACAACTTCCCAATTCTTATCAAGCTTATCGACGCGAAGGACAATCTTTCGGTTCAAGTTCATCCGGAAAATGAATATGCTTTAAGAGTAGAAGGTGAATACGGAAAAACCGAGATGTGGTACATTGTGGATTGTGAAGAAGGTGCTACCTTGCTTTACGGATTCAAACACAAAATCTCCACAGAAGAGTTCAGGCAAAGAATCGAAAACAATACGCTGATGGAAGTTTTAAATTCTGTTCCGGTTAAACGCGGTGACGTGTTCTTTATTGATGCGGGAACGCTTCATGCTATCGGAAAAGGAATTCTGATTGCGGAAATTCAGCAGAATTCCAACACCACATACAGGATATATGATTTTGGAAGAGTCGGGGCAGACGGAAAGCCGAGGGAACTCCATATAGACAAAGCGATTGATGTAACCAAACTTGAACCGCCGACCCGCGATATAAAGCCGCAGGGAGAGCCTGTTCGGCTTGACGGATACACAAAGACATTGCTTGCAAAATGTGAGTATTTCAATGTGGAAGTGCTTGACGTTGAGAAAAAAGCAGAGCTAGCTTGTGATGACAGTTCATTCCATTCACTTCTATGTCTTGAAGGAGAACTTTCACTTGAAAGTGAAAAAGGAAACATTCAAATTGGCAAAGGTGACAGCATCTTCTTAGACGCGGCATTTGGCGCATACACACTTTTAGGCAAAGCAAACGTTGTGTTAACAACTGTTTAAATAGATCGGAGGATTTTTTATGAAATATTATGTAGGAATTGATTTAGGCGGGACCAATATTGTTGCAGGAATTGTGGACGAGAACCACGAAATAATTACTAAAGCTGATGTGAAGACCAATTTGCCGAGGGACTACAAGGCAATTGCGGACGATATGGTTAAGGTTTCTTTTGAGGCAGTGGAAAAAGCAGGGCTCACTATGGATCAAATCGAATGGATTGGCGTTGGTTGCCCGGGCACAGTAAACAGGGACACGGGAATCGTTGAATATGCCAATAACCTTGAGTTTTATAATGCGCCGCTAACAGAGTATCTTGAAAACAAGTTTAACAAAAAGGTATATATGGATAACGATGCAAATGCTGCAGGATTCGGTGAATTTGTTGCAGGTGCAGCAAAAGGAACAAGCAGTGCCGTTGCAATTACCCTTGGAACAGGGGTAGGTTCCGGTATTATTCTTGACGGAAAGATTTATTCCGGATCCAACTTCGCAGGAGCAGAGATTGGACACAGCGTGCTTGAAGTAGACGGTAACTTATGCACCTGCGGAAGAAGAGGCTGTTTTGAAACCTATTCCAGTGCAACAGCATTGATTAACATGACTAAAAAAGCAATGGAAGCTTCCAAAGAAACTGCGATGTGGGAAATGGCTGAAGGCGACATCAACAAAGCCAGCGGAAAGACTGCTTTTGACGGTATGCGTGCAGGAGATAAAGTGGCAACCGAAGTGGTAAACGAATACATAAAATATCTAGCAGCAGGGATTACAAACGTAATCAACATCTTCCAGCCGGACGTTGTGTGCATCGGCGGTGGAATCAGCAAGGAAAAGGAAACGTTGCTCGCTCCTTTGAGGGAGATTGTTTCTAAAGAAGTTTATTCCCGTTACAGCAAGAAGAATACAAAGCTTGTTGCGGCAACCCTTGGAAGTGAAGCGGGCGTGATTGGCGCCGCCATGCTTGGGTTCGCAATATAATTCTTGACAAACAAAATCGGATGGATTATAATATCTTTTGGATCAGGGGTGCTGAGTGAACTCAGCTGAGATGAAATTACACAGATATTTCGGACCCTTACACCTGATATGGATAATGCCATCGTAGGAAGATTTTATGCAGTGGATTAAGCAGTAGATGTTTAATAAAAACTAAAAGTCTTGAAGTCGTGTGGTGTTTTTACCGCACGGCTTTTTTATTTTATTTCCCGCTGTTTGCATTGTCCCTTTCACGGTAATGATTTCATATTATTACAAAGAGAGGATTTTTATCTATGACAAGTCAAAAAACAAGAAAATTGGTTGAAAGTGCACTCATGATTGCACTTGCCACAATCCTAAGCTTTTTTAAAGTGGATGGTTTTTGGGCACAAGGAGGGTCTGTTACCGCGTGCAGCATGCTGCCGATTATTTTTATTGCCTTTCGTTATGGACTGGTATGGGGCTCTTTTACGGGTGTTGCATATGGATTGCTGCAGTTGTTACTAGCCACCAATTCGCTTGCAGGAGCGTCCATAGGGGCTCTTGTAGGCTCAGTATTGCTTGATTACATATTGGCTTTTGGTATATTGGGGATTGCGGCAATTTTTAAAAAGACAATTAAGAATGAAACAATCGCTTTAGCGTCAGGTTCTGCGTTTGTTATCTTTTTAAGATTCATAATGCACTTTTTATCAGGGGTTCTTATTTTCGGTTCTTATGCTCCGGAAGGTCAAAGTGCAGCAGTATATTCGCTTATATATAATGGTTCCTATATGCTGCCGGAGATGATCCTTACGACCCTGGTTGCAGTTATTTTAACAAGATATTTCTCATTGGAAACGATGTCATCTAAAAAGGTATAATGCGACCAAAATAAAAGGGGTGGAGCAATTGCTCCACCCCTTTTATTTTGGTATCAGATAGTTGTTACTGATAAATTGCAGATTTATAAAATGCAGGATAAACATCAAGCAGTTGTTGGAGAGTAATTCTTGAGTTTGAGCCCGGGTCATTGACGGTGAAGTTTGCGGCAGATAATGTGCTTGCACCTTTGTAGCCTGTAACGACAACCCAATGCTGTTTTCCTGAGGAGTTTTTCGCTCCGAAGATAACCGGCTTACCGCTCTTTAGCTGTGCATAGAGCACGCCAAGATAACTTGAATCTGTCGAGAAAGTATAGTTTGATGGCCAATACAAATCACCACTTGATGAATAACTTAATTTTGATACCATTTGGTTCGGATATATCGTTGTTCCTGTTCGGTAAGATTCGGTCATAGACAGAGCAGTTGTTAAACAGCCAATCGTTCCGATTGTTTTACCTGTGTTCCCAATCACAAAGCTGTTCCATCGGCTGTCTGTTTGCTTGAAATTAGGTACGCTCAAGCTAATGGCAGGATAAGAAACTGTGTTGTCCGAATAGGATTTTAGATAAGAACTGCTTACATATCCGATTTTTGTGCCGTCGTAAAGGATTTTATTGAAAGTTCCCGATTGTGATAAAACCACGACGTTTTCCCCTTTGGCAAGGGAATCTTTTATGGAATATGCAGTAGAAGCTCCCATTCTTACATTTAAATATCCCGATGAGATGCGGACATATGCGGAATAACTGGAAGAGACTTGTTTGATATAATCTGCAGAACAATATCCGTATTTACCTTGGGCATATTCAACATACCACCATGAACCGGTTTTGGAAATCAACGTCACATAACTGTTCATTGGCAGGCTGGTTAGTTTTGCTGATGATGTTGAGCTATTGCTTCGTACAATAAGCGAACTTGAAGTGGTAGAAACGATTCCAGCCGTTGAACTTGCACTGGCGGCGTATGCATTTGCCGGAAAAGCAAATAAAACAGAAACTGTTATGATGCCAGACAATATCATAGATATGACTTTTTTCATAATAATTTTCAACCCTTTCAATAATAATTTGGGAACAGTTATAAGTATAACATATCATACCTGCTTTTTGAGGGTGTAAATGTTGGGTCTAATACTTGAAAAAATTAGAATTTATGATATAATTAAAAATTTTCAAAAAACATAAATTTAATTTATGTGGAAATTTATGGTATGGTTTTTGTTGTTAAAAAAACGAAAGCCATAGAACGCTGTAAAATCATATAATTAATGATTTCTTTAATTGTAATACATATTGCACCAATTTGTCAAAAAGTATTGTATTATTATACAGATAACGACAAGGTTATAGATTTTTTCATTGACAAATGAGCCATGCTTTGATAAGATTGTCTTTGGAATTCGTAAATTTTACGGCAAGTACAAGTAAAATATAAGTAAATAATTTTTTGTTTTTATAGTTTATAATTGATGTGTTTCATGCAACGGTTATATACTTTTTTAAAGTAAGGAAGTGGAGTATGACTTTAACGCTGATAATTGTTGTTGTTTTAATGCTGGGCGTTATATTTGTAAATGGATGGACAGATGCACCTAACGCAATTGCTACAGTTGTATCTACAAGGGTTATGAGCCCGGGCAGAGCGGTTAGAATGGCTATTGTTTTTAACTTTCTCGGCGCTTTGGTAATGACGATGATTAGTTCCAAAGTAGCTGCAACGTTAAGTAATATGGTTAATTTTGAAGTGGAAGGCTTCAAAGGCGGCGGAAATATGGCACTTATCGTTTTGGCGGCCGCGATGTTTTCAATTGTCTTGTGGGCAGTAGCTGCATGGAGCTTTGGGATTCCTACCAGTGAAAGCCACGCGTTGATCGCCGGCGTGAGCGGAGCGGCGATTGCCTTAGGCGGATATAAAGGAATTAATTTAGGAGAATGGGGAAAAGTTCTGATAGGACTTGTGATTTCATCTGTTCTTGGGTTCGTTATGGGCTATGCCACCACCAAACTTATTGAGCTTTTATTTCGAGGGACAAAACGAGCAACTGCAAATAAGGTTTTTACAGGCGGACAAGCTTTTGGTGCGGCGGCCATGGCATTTATGCATGGAGCACAAGATGGACAAAAGTTCATGGGAACCTTTTTGCTTGGAATATACTTTTATAAAGCAGACCTAGTATCCAGGGGGGTTGATGGGAATTTTGTCGTTCCATTCTGGTTGATTGTAGTTTGCTCTTTAGTAATGGGGCTTGGCACATCTGTGGGTGGATATAAGATTATTAAGACAGTTGGTATGGATATGGTGAAACTTGAGAGATACCAAGGTTTTGCAGCAGATATAGCAGCTTCTCTGTGCTTGTTGTTCTCATCTCTCACGGGAATACCGGTTAGCACGACGCATACAAAGACTACAGCTATTATGGGGGTAGGGGCCTCCAAGCGTTTGAAAGCTGTGAACTGGGGCGTTGCCAAGGAGATGGTTTGGGCTTGGGTGCTCACATTCCCTGGATGCGGACTTATCGCATATCTTATGTCAAAGCTGTTTATGCAGATATTCTAAGTAAGTGTCAAAATGACTATGGTACCATAAAGAGTATATGGAGGATTTGGAATGAAAACAAAAGAAGTAAATTATTTTAATCTGTTTATAGACGGCGCAAATGTATGTAATAAGGCGGCAAAACTATTTGAGCAGATGCTTAACGGTAATGTAAACAAAATTCCTGAAATGGTTAAAGAAATACATCATATTGAGCATGAAGGCGACCACCTTTATCACACTCTTTATAATCATCTGAACCTTGCGTTCATCACTCCGATTGAACGGGAAGACATTCTTAAAATTGCGAAATATATCGAAGACACGATCGACACGATCGATGAAGCGGCAATCATGATTGATATGCTGGTTATTCAATCGTTCAGACCTGAAGCCAAGCAAATGGTGGATTTGATTGTTAAAATCAGCTCCGTGCTTGTGGAAGCAGCTACTGAATTTAAAAACTTCAAAAAATCTAAGAAACTTACGTCCTTGCTTGTTGAAATCAATGACATTGAAGAAGAAGGCGATAAGCTTTATCAAAGTACCATAAAACATCTTTTTGCAAATGAAAAAGACGTTTTAGAGGTTGTTAAATGGAAGAATATTTTTGACACGATGGAAGATGTTCTTGATGCGTGTGAAAATGCTGCAGACATAATGGAAAATGTTATTCTCAAGAATTCTTAGAATCTAATGTGAAAAGCTTTTGGCAGAATGCCAAAAGCTTTTTTGATTTTTACTATCAATTTCAAATAGCCCGTTAAATAAGTTTTTTCAGACGGATTTGTTTTATAATATTTTTGACCTGAACTTTTTCAATTTTATTAGGTTTTTTAAGGTTTAACAAGAATTTCGTTTCAAAAATAAAAAAACCGCTAAACCTCTGAAAAATAGGATTTAACGGTTTTTTTACTGGAGCTACTGACCCGATTCGAACGGGCGACCTGCTCATTACGAGTGAGCTGCTCTACCGGCTGAGCCACAGTAGCATCGCTGACAGAATAATATTATACTATAAAACCTTAAAAAAATCAAGACTAATTTATCCAAAAAACAACCTGCTGATAAAAAACCAGCAGGTTGTTTTTTGAAGTTTAAATCATAGAATCTATTTTACAATTAAGCTTATGCCACCCATTTCAGCAGGTTTTTCAAGTCCCAGGATGTCAAGCATAGTAGGAGAGATGTCGGCAAGTTTTCCAGCTTCGCGAAGCTTGCAGTCCATGCCGATTACCACAAAAGGAACAGGATTTGTGGTATGAGCGGTAAACGGAGAACCGTCCGGTTCAAACATTTGGTCTGCATTCCCGTGGTCTGCTGTAATTAAAGCAACGCCGCCCTTTGCAAGGATAGCGTCGACTGTCTTGCCAACACATGTATCTACAGCTTCCACTGCAGCTTTAGCGGCGTCAAAAATTCCTGTATGTCCAACCATGTCGCAGTTTGCATAGTTAAGGATAATCACATCATATTTATCTGAGTTTATGCGCGAAACCACTTCATCTGCCACTTCGTATGCGCTCATTTCCGGCTTAAGGTCATATGTCGCAACTTTTGGTGAGCTGATTAAAGCACGGTCTTCTCCTTCAAAAGGAGTCTCCACACCGCCGTTATAGAAAAAGGTTACGTGAGCGTATTTTTCTGTTTCGGCTATTCTTAGCTGAGTAAGTCCTTTTTTGCTAATGTATTCACCAAAGGTATTGGTGAGCTCTTGTGGTTTAAACGCAACAGAAACGTTTGGCATAGTAACATCATATTGAGTCATGCAAACGAAGAAAAGCTTAAAGAAGCCGTTTTTGCGTTCAAATCCTGCAAAATCAGGATCAACAAATGTACGAGCAATTTCTCTTGCTCTGTCAGGGCGGAAATTAAAGAAAATAACACTGTCATTCTCTTTAATCGTTGCATCTGACTCGCAAACAGTAGGAACAATAAATTCATCAGTCGTGTTATTCTCATAAGATTCAACCATTGCACCAACAGCGTCTGAGTTTTGATTTCCTTTTCCAAACACCATTGCGTCATAAGCTTTTTCTACACGGTCCCAACGATTGTCACGGTCCATCGCATAGTATCTTCCGATAATGGTCGCAATTTTTCCAACGCCTATTTCTGCAAGCTTTTTCTGACACTCTGCAATAAAGTCTTTTCCTGATGTCGGAGGAACGTCTCTTCCATCCATAAAAGCATGAATAAATACTTTGGTTAAACCAGCTCTCTTTGCCAACTCAACCAATCCATAAAGGTGAGAATTGTGGCTGTGAACACCGCCGTCGGAAAGAAGACCCATTAGGTGTAGTGCGCTATTATTATTTTTGCAATTCTCAATCGCTTTTAAAAATGTTTCGTTTTCAAAAAAGTCACCGTCAAAAATAGATTTTGTGATTCTTGTAAGCTCTTGATAAACGATTCTTCCAGCTCCGATATTGGTGTGCCCTACTTCGGAATTCCCCATCTGTCCATCCGGGAGCCCTACATCCATTCCGGATGCGCCGATTTGTGTTACCGTTCCTTTTGAAAAAATACGGTCAATATTTGGTTTGTTTGCGCTGGCAATAGCGTTTCCATAGTTGGATTCGCTAATACCGAATCCATCCATTATGATAAGAGCTAGAGGCTTTTTCATATGATCATTCCCTTCATTCGATCTAAAGGCGTTAAGATTATTTGCTTGCAGCATCAATAATAACAGCGAAATCTGATGCTTTTAAGGAAGCGCCGCCGATTAGTCCACCGTCAACATCCGGTTGTGCCACGAGCTCGGCAGCGTTCGCAGCATTCATCGATCCCCCGTATTGGATGGTCATTGCATCAGCTGCAGCTTTGTCATAGATTTTCTCAATGGTAGTACGGATAACAGCACACACTTCGTTTGCTTGAGCAGAAGTAGCGGTTTTGCCTGTTCCGATAGCCCAAACCGGCTCATAAGCAATGATGATTTTAGAAAGTTCGTTTTTAGAAACGCCGTTTAAAGCAATCTTTGTTTGCATAGCAACAAGCTCATCGGTGATGGCTAGCTCTCTATCTTCTAACATCTCTCCGACACAGAGAATAACAGTAAGCCCTGCATCAATTGCGGCACGGGTGCGTTTGTTTACGGTAACATCGGTTTCGCCAAAATATTGACGTCTTTCAGAGTGACCGATTACAACATACTCTACACCCATTTCAACCAACATGTCAGCAGAAATTTCTCCCGTAAAAGCACCTGATTTTTCAAAATGGCAGTTCTGTGCGCCTACTTTAATGTTGGAGCCTTTGGAAGCGTCAAGAGCTGTCTCAAGATTGGTAAAAGGAACACAAACTACAATATCGCAATCAGCATTGGCAACAAGTGGTTTTAATTCTTCAATCAAAGATTTTGCTTCTGAGCGAGTTTTGTTCATTTTCCAGTTTCCTGCGATAACAGCTTTACGTAATTTTTTATTCATTGTAATTTCTCCGTTTCTGTAATGAAATAATAACCCGCCGCCAGCTCATTTGTTTTGGCGACGGGTATATAATTGTACTTATTTATCGTTAAGAGCAGCGATTCCAGGGAGAACAAGTCCTTCAAGGAATTCAAGAGAAGCACCGCCACCGGTAGAGATATGAGTCATTTTATCGGCAAAACCAAGTTTTTCAACAGCAGCAGCAGAGTCACCGCCGCCAATGATCGAAATAGCACCGGAATCTGCAACAGCAGTTGCTACCGCACGGGTTCCGCTGGCGAAGTTTTCCCACTCCGAAACACCCATAGGACCGTTCCAGATTACTGTTCCGGATCCTTTTATGGCATCGGCAAAAATTTTCTCGGTTTCAGGTCCGATGTCTAGACCCATGTAATCTGCAGGAACCGAATCCGAAGAAACGATTTTAAAATTACAGTTCGGATCAAAAGCATCGCCTACTTTATTATCTACAGGAAGAAGGAACTTAACGCCTTTTTCCTCTGCTTTTATCATCAACTCTTTTGCAAGTTCAACTTTATCTTCTTCACAAAGAGAGGTTCCAATTTCATAGCCCTTTGCTTTGTTGAAGGTATAAGCCATTCCGCCGCCAATGATTAGGGTATCCACTTTTTCCAAAAGGTTTGTGATTACACCGATTTTATCAGATACTTTTGCACCGCCCAAGATTGCAACAAATGGACGTTTAGGATCGGACAAAGCGCCGCCCATGATGGCAATTTCTTTTTGGATAAGATATCCACAGACAGCAGGGAGATAATCTGCAACGCCGGCTGTGGAAGCGTGTGCACGGTGAGCAGTTCCAAACGCATCATTTACATAAACTTCAGCCAAGGATGCAAGTTCTTTTGCAAAAGCAGGGTCATTTTTTTTCTCTTCTTTGTGGAAGCGAACATTCTCCAAAAGCATTAACTGGGAGTCTTTTAAAGCAGCAGCTTTTGCTTTTGCATCCTCGCCGATTACATCTTTAGCCATTACTACTTCCTGGCCTAAAAGTTCAGAAAGTCTTTTTGCAACAGGTGCAAGTGAGAAAGTCATATCGAATCCGTCTTTCGGGCGACCGAGATGAGAGCATGCAATTACGCGCGCTCCTTTGTCTAAGAGATATTTAAGCGTTTTTAATGATTCTTTAATCCTTTTGTCATCAGTGATAACGCCGTCTTTTAAAGGGACATTAAAATCACAACGGACAAGAACTCTTTTGCCGGAAACATCAATATCTTCAACAGTTTTTTTGTTCATAGAGGTCATTTTTGCCATTCCTTTCATGCATTTATTTTTATTATTTTTTATATTGTTAAAAACCCAACAATCCACATAGTATTTTATACCAAAAGAATATTTTTTTCAATAGTTAAGCCTAAAAAACCTTTGAAAAACAATAAAATAAACAAGTTTTTAAGGGGTTTATTTATAGAATATAACATATTGAACATTTAGATAGGTAATATTAAAAGATTTTGCGTGTCAAACCCAATAAAAATGGGTGCTGAACAACAGTACAGCACCCATAGAAGCAGTATTTTCAGGGTCTATCTTCTTTTGCTTCCTTTCACCACAACGGCAACAATTTTATGCCCCGCATTGATGGAGATAGCGGCTCCGATATTGCAATTCATTACAGGCTTATAGCCAACCTTTTTTTCCATTTCCATAGCCAGTTCCTGACCATAATCATCAATACTGCCATACAAAACACAATATGGCGTATGCGGAATCATACTTTTCTGGGCAAGTTTGAGAAGGGAAGGGACAATATTTTTGTCTCCTCGAACTTTTTCTACAATTTTAGTTTCCCCATCAATGAAGGAAATAATCGGACGAAGTCCAATCAATTCACCTACAAAAGCAGCAGC
>JARBTU010000036.1 GCA_029240015.1 Oscillospiraceae bacterium
CCGACCGTTTCAGTTGTTTTAAGAATTGCTTTCACTTTAAAGCGGGAAAAAGCCCATTCATAAAGATTAATGGCGTCGTTATAGCAAAGAATTTTGCCGCTTGGGTCGCTCATAGGGGCTCCCAGAGTAACCAAAAGATAGTTATATCCGTCTTTTGATGCAATGGAAATCAGGTTTCTTCCCGATTCATCGAGCGTTCCTGTTTTGATTCCTTTTGCATATGGATAATAGTAAGGATTAGTACCATTGTTTTTTAGCAAGAGGTTTGTGTGATAAATATTTCTTTTTTCCGAATGTTTGTTGGTGGCTTTCATGGTATGCTTATAGGTACCCGCAATCTCTAAAAATCCCGGTACAGACATTGCGTACTTGGTGATTAGATACATATCTTTTGCGGTAGTATACTGGCTTGCATCAAAAAGTCCATGTGCATTCACGAAATTTGTTCCCGTTGCGCCGAGCTCTTTTGCTTTTTCGTTCATCATGGCAGTGAAATCGGGAATGCTCCCTTTCCCAATATAATCGGCGATAATGCTACCCGCTTCGCAAGCGGATGGAAGAATACACGCATAAAGCAGATCTCTCATAGTGACTTTTTCACCTTGTCTGATGTCCGCATTGGATGCATTCTGCCCATAAAGCTCATCAAAAATATAAGATGGTGCGGTAACAACGGTTTTATCCAAATCCTTGGTTTGCTCCATAGCGATGATAGCAGTCATAATTTTTGTGAGTGATGCAGGATACATCCTTTTATCGGCATTCTTTTCATAGATAACCGTTCCTGTATCGGTGTTGACCATATAAGCGGCTTGGCTGTTTACAGGATGAGTAGGAGTAAAAGCCGCATATGCGGGGATTGAGGATAAAAATATGCTAAAAACTGCCAAACAGGCAACAATTCTTTTAAACTTCTTCATATTTAAGATCTCCTAGAGACAAAATTTAACAACGCATTTTTGCATGATTATTTTAATTATAGCAGAACATTCTAGGAATATAAAGATTATTTTTGAATAAAACGAAAGATAATTTGGATTAAATTATTCCATAAAAATATTATGAAATAAATGGGTATAAATCTTTACGTTTATAAAAAAAAATGATAGAATTAAAACGGACTAAAAAGAATTAAAATCATTTTTTTATAGACATTTTTGCAGGAGGGCTTTTTAATGATTTTTGTTACAGGAGATTTGCATGGAGATGTCGAGCGATTTAAAAATCCTGAAATAAAAAAACTGCGCAAAGGGGATACTCTTATTATTTGCGGAGATTTTGGATTTATATGGACCGGAGATAAAAAAGAACAAAAAATATTAAAATGGATAGGTAAGCACAAGTTTAATGTGTTGTTCGTAGAGGGCTGTCATGATAACTATGATTTGTTAAACGGATATGAAACCAGCGAATGGAATGGTGGGAATGTGCGACGGATTTCGGGCAATTTGATGCAGCTTTGCAGGGGAGAACTCTTTGAAATAGAAGGCAAGAAAGTTTTTGCTTTCGGCGGAGGGGACAGTGATGACCACGACGAAAGGATTGAAAATGAATTGTGGTGGAAAGAAGAACAACCGACGACTCAGCAAATTCAAAGCGCTGCCGACAAATTGACACAAGAAGATTATAAAGTTGATTATATCGTCACCCATGATGCACCTGCTAAACTTAAAGGGTTTATTAATATTGAAGATAATGACTGCAGTTATATCAACTCGTTTTTTGATTTAATTGCACAAAACTGTGAATTTTCAATGTGGTATTTTGGAAAATATCATGTTGATAAAATTGTGCCCCCAAGATATAGGGCAGTTTTTAGAGATATAGTGAGAACAGAGCCCAAGTCCAAAGATAAAAGAAAAAGTAAATAGGATCGTTTTAGCGTAGTAGGAAGGAGATTTCTGTGAGAAATCGATTAAAATTAGGTGCATTAGCGTTAATTCTACTGATAATAAGCGGCACTATGAGTGCCTGTGATAAGAAAGTCAGTGATGTGATGGGCGACAAGGCTTCAAGCATTGTTTCTGAAAATATCAGTTCAGTGAAAGATGATGTTTCTTCCATTGTTTCAAGTGATGGAGAGATGCAATCTTCTTCCTTTTCAAGCAGCACTTTAATTTCGAGTAATGCTATTAAAGTAACAGGGATTTCACTTTCTATGACACAAGTTTCGCTCATTGTTGGTGAGAAAAAGATGCCTATTGTTGCGATGACGCCAAAAAATGCGATGAATAAAGATGAAGTCTGGACGAGTTCCGACAGTAAGATTGCCAGCGTTGATAAGGTCGGGAATATATTAGGTATCAGCAAGGGCTCCTGTGTTGTTACAGTGACTTCAGTTTCGAATCCGGGAGTTTCTGCAAAAGTTAGTGTAACAGTTAAAGCTTCAGCTGTTGACGCTTCCACGAATGCAGATTGGAGATTAAAACTTGTTAACAAGCAAAATGCTATTGACGATAGTTATTATGTTCCGATTGGGACGATAAGAGGAATCAAAGTCGACAGCAGGATTATTGATGATACTGAAAAACTTTTACAGGCAGCAAAAAAAGACGGAGTGAGTATTGGGTTGATGTCTGGATACAGGTCGATATCCTATCAAAAAGATCTGCTTGACCGAAATGTAACAGAACGGATGAACCAAGGAATGTCTTATAAAAATGCACTTGCCGATGCATTAATCTCAGTTGCTCCTCCCGGAAAGAGCGAACATAACTTAGGCTTAGCCATTGACTTTTCAAGTTCGACCTCAGCAGATTTGAACGAATCATTTCAAAATACACCGCAAGGGAAATGGCTCAAAAAACATGCTCGAGAATACGGCTTTATTTTAAGGTACCCTAAAAACAAGCAAAGCATAACCCAGTATACCTATGAGCCATGGCATTTTAGGTACGTTGGAGTAGAGAGTGCTAAAAAAATTGAAGCATCGGGACTTTGTTTTGAAGAATGGTTGGAACGAAAATAGCGGTTCTAAAAAGACAAGGCAATGGTTAAGCCTTCATTATATTCACGAATGTTATAAATGAAGAATTTTAAGCATATCAAAAACAGGTATCTTTTATAAGATACCTGTTTTTATGTCTATAAGAGATTATTATAAAAGGCTCTTTATTGGCTATTTGGGTTAAATTAATAAAAATAGGAGGAAAGAGTATTTATGAGAAAAAGGTTAGGGAAGGTAATATTTTATTTGTTGTCTGATTGTGTGGCCGGAACGGTTGTATCGGCCTCGATAAGTGCATTTGCGGCAGCAACAACAAACAACAGCGTAATGCTCACAAACGCTTGGAAAAAAATCAACTCCAAATGGTACTACTTCGATAAAGACGGCTATATGCTATCCAGTACAACAAAAAAGCTAGGGAAAAAAGCTTATAAGTTTGATAAAAACGGAATTTGTTTAAATCCGTAATTAAGGAAAGAAACAAGGCTCATTTAATTATCATTAAATGAGCCTGTTTCTTTCTATGGTATGAGTTAAGATTAGAAGGCACAAAAAAGGTATTGAGTATCTCAATACCTTTTTTGCAAATATAAATAAAATAAATTAAGAAATGTTCAAAATTATACGTTGAAGAGAAGCTGGCCGTATGTTGGATATGGCCAGTATTTTTCGCCAACCAAAGTCTCAATTTCGTCAGCAACAGCACGAAGCTCCTGCATAGCAACGAATACGGTTTCTTTGTAATATGTCGCTAATTCCAACTCGCTGGAGCAGTTCTTAACGTCAAGCAGAGATTGCTCCAATTCCTCTGTTTTCTTATATAGGGAGGATGAAAGAAGAGAAAGCTTTTCGATAATCTGCGTTTCAGCATCAGAACTGATTGAAGAAGAAATCGCTTTCTTAGCAACGACCGTATCAGCAAGTTCTTTGACATAAGAAATAGCAGCAGGAAGAATGTCTTTTTTAACCATATCAAGCATTGTTAGTGCTTCAATGTTAATGGTCTTTCCGTAACCCTCTAACAGAATCTCATATCTCGAATGAAGTTCGGTTTCGGTAAAAACTTTATGTTTTAGAAATAATTTTACATTTTTATCACTTACAAAGTAAGGAAGAGCTTCAGGAGTAGATTTCAAATTATATAGCCCGCGAGCTTCTGCTTCTTTTACCCACTCATCAGCATAGTTGTTGCCGTTGAAGATAATTCTCTTATGAGTTTTAATGGTGGATTTGATAAGGTCATTTAAAGCAGCTGTAAAGTCAGATACACCTTCAAGCGTATCTGCAAATTGAGATAATGCTTCAGCAACAATCGTATTAAGAATTACGTTTGGACCTGAGATGGAGAAAGTTGAACCAAGCATACGGAACTCAAATTTGTTTCCGGTAAATGCAAAAGGAGAAGTACGGTTTCTGTCAGTTGTATCTTTAGGGAAGTTTGGCAATACATCTACGCCGATTTTCATTACAGATGTTTCTCTTCCCTCATAAGCGGAACCGCTGTCGATTGCTTCCAAGATTTCAGTTAGCTCGTCGCCCAAGAACATTGAAACAATTGCAGGAGGAGCCTCGTTAGCGCCCAAGCGATGGTCGTTTCCAGCGTTTGCAACAGAGATTCTTAGAAGATCTTGATACTCGTCAACAGCTTTGATTACTGCACACAAGAACAACAAGAACTGTGCATTCTCATATGGTGATTTTCCAGGTTCCAAAAGGTTTACGCCTGTATTTGTTGAAACAGACCAGTTGTTATGTTTACCGCTTCCGTTTACGCCGGCAAATGGTTTTTCATGCAACAAGCAAACAAGACCGTGACGAGTTGCAACTTTTTTCATCATTTCCATAGTTAACTGGTTGTGGTCGGTAGCAATGTTAGTAGTAGTAAAAATTGGAGCAAGCTCATGCTGTGCAGGAGCAACTTCGTTGTGTTTTGTTTTAGCCAGGATGCCAAGTTTCCAAAGTTCCTCATCAAGCTCTTTCATATAGGCTGCTACACGAGGTTTGATAGCACCGAAGTAATGATCTTCAAGTTCTTGCCCCTTTGGAGGCTTTGCGCCGAAAAGAGTTCTTCCTGTATAGATAAGGTCTTTTCTTTGGTCATACAAAGTTTTGTCAATTAGGAAGTATTCCTGCTCAGGACCAACTGTGGTCAATACGCGGGAAACATCTTCGTTGCCAAAAAGTTTAAGCACTCTCAATGCCTGTTTATTGATTGCTTCCATAGAACGAAGCAAAGGAGTTTTCTTGTCTAAGGCTTCTCCGCCGTATGAACAGAAAGCAGTCGGGATGCAAAGGATGCCGTCTTTGATAAATGCATAGGATGTTGGATCCCAAGCAGTATATCCTCTGGCCTCAAAAGTAGCTCTAAGTCCGCCCGATGGGAAGCTGGATGCGTCCGGCTCACCTTTAATCAATTCTTTTCCCGAAAATTCCATGATTATAGTTCCGTCAGCGTTTGGGGAAATAAAGCTGTCATGTTTTTCAGCAGTGATGCCTGTCATCGGTTGGAACCAGTGAGTAAAGTGAGTAACTCCTTTTTCAATAGCCCAGTCTTTCATTGCGTTTGCAACAATGTTAGCAATAGAAGAATCAAGAGTCTTTCCGTCTTGAATCGTTTTTTTCAGAGCCTTGTATGTATCCTTTGGGAGCCTTTCTTTCATCACTGCATCGTTAAAAACCATGCTGCCAAATAATGTTGACATGTTATTCATTATAATGCCTCCTAAAAATTTATAATAATTTTTAGGCCATCCGGGTTATCAGGTGGCCAATATAAGCAATATGTACGTATGCTATAAAAACAATAAAAAAGCGCTGTAGGTTTTTTTCTCCCTACAGCGCCATTGCTGTTTAAAAATAATATACACCAAATAAAAATATTTGTCAACTATAAATTTTATTACGAAAGTTATAAAAATTTGTTATCAAAAACAGTAAAAATTCAATTATTTAGGTGAATGAAGTTGACATTGATCGGAGAATCTTATATAATGTACAACGAACAATGAAGTTCACAAAAGGGTACAAGAAAAACGATCTTTGTGCCCTCTATTGGCGTACCTGTTTTTAACAGAATGCATTAGCAGTGAATGAGCAATACGATAAGACATGATATTCCGTCATACACAAAAAATAGAACCTTATATCATAGAAAACATTTATTTTTTACATACATGCGTCATCAAAATAGGTTTCATTATTTGATGGCGTATTTTGTTTTTATAGTGACAAAATAATTGGAAGGTTTCACTTGACGATAAAGTAATATTAGATTATGATAAATCTATCTTCATGATAAGAGAAAATCAAAATCATGCGTAATTTTGAAAATAGTTATACTATTTTTGAGAAATAAGCTTAATTATGACAAAAAAGTATTTTTAACTTGCAATTTTTATGGAATGTCACGAAATACAAAAATCCTGCTAAACAAGCTTTATACTTAAGGTTAAATAGTGTATAATAAAACAAATGGGGGTTCATTATGAATTATACGATTACAGAAGTTTTGCGGTTCGTTGATGAAAATGATGTGAAGTTTATTCGACTTGCGTTTTGCGATATATTCGGGACACAGAAAAATATATCCATTATGCCGAGTGAACTGCCACGTGCTTTTGAAAGCGGCATATCTTTTGATGCTTCAGCCGTCAAAGGTTTTATGAATATAGAAGAATCGGATTTGTTTTTGTTCCCCGATCCTAACACACTGGCGATTCTTCCATGGCGTCCTTCCCAAGGAAGAGTAGTGCGGTTTTTTTGCGATATCAAGCACAGCGATGGCTCTGCTTATGAGGGAGACGGAAGGAATATACTCAAAATTGCAGTGGACAGAGCGAAAAAAATGAACTTCCAATGCAAGTTCGGGACTGAATGCGAATTTTATCTTTTTGATTTGGACGAACAGGGGAATCCCACAGACAAACCGCATGATAACGCGGGGTACTTGGATATTGCTCCGATGGACAAATGTGAAAATGTCCGAAGAGAGATTTGTTTGACACTGGAGCAAATGGGGATCGTACCTGAAGCTTCGCATCATGAGCAAGGGCCGGGACAGAACGAGGTCGATTTCAAATATAGCGATGCGCTTTTTGCTGCAGATAATCTTGTAACGTTTAAGTCTGTTGTCAAGACGATTGCCGCAAGGAACGGAACCCATGCATCATTTATGCCAAAGCCGATTCAAAACAAAAGCGGAAACGGACTTCATATTAATATTTCACTTTTTAAGAATGGATTAAATATATTTAAAAACAGTTCGGAAGAGCATTCCAAAGACGCTGAGAGCTTTATTGCAGGCGTTATGAGAAGAATTAATGAGATTTCCTTGATTTTAAATCCATTGAACAACTCTTACCAAAGGCTGGGTTCTTTTGAGGCACCGAAATATGTTTCATGGTCACACCACAATCGTTCCCAGTTGATTAGAATTCCTGCCGAAAAGGGAGAATATGCAAGGATGGAGTTAAGGTCCCCCGATCCGTCGTGCAATCCTTATTTTGCTTTTGCCTTACTCATTCATGCGGGGCTTGAAGGGATTAAAGACAAACGAAATCTTGAAGGTTTCTGCGATTCTAATCTATATGAATTGGATGAAAACGAGAAAAGTAAGTTTGAAAGACTTCCGGAGAATCTTAACGAAGCTATTCATATAGCAAGTTCGAGTACATTCTTAAAAGAAATTCTCCCACAAAGAACGATAGAAAAGTTTATAGAAGACCGGAAAAATGACTGGAATAGATATGAGAAAGAAGCAGACAAGCAGTCTTTTGAACACGAGGTATATTTTTATACGATATAAATAAATGCAGTGAAGATAGAAGATATAAGAGTGATTTTGTGAGGAAGTGGTTGTTTGGAAAATATTTTGGTTGTATCAAGTTCCGATAAAGGAATAAATTTTTTATCCAGCCTTCTGAAAAACAACTCTGATGCTTCGATTGTTTCTGCAAAAAGTGGAGGAGAAGCAAGAAGGCTTCTGAATGAAAATGAATTTGATTTAGTGATTGTCAATACTCCTCTTACCGATGAATTCGGGCATGAATTAAGCTGCATGGTCACAGATTCAAGCAACGCCGGTGTAATTGCCATTGTAAAGAATGAAATCGCTGATGATGTTGCCGAAAAGGTTGAAGAAAGCGGGGTTTTCGTAGTTCCGAAACCTCTCAGTGCGCCTTTTTTTTATCAAGCGCTAAGGCTGGTTTCTGCTTCACGCAGAAGAGTTCTGGGGCTTAAGAATGAAAACATAAAGCTCCAGACAAAAATAGAAGAGATTCGCCTGATTGACAGGGCAAAATGCGTGTTGATTGAATATTTAAAAATGACCGAACCACAAGCGCACAGATATATTGAAAAACAAGCAATGGATATGAGAAAATCAAGGAAAGATATTGCAGAGGGTATTTTAAATACATACGAAAGCTGATTTTTGGGATCGTATTTAAAAAGTAAATGAAAAGTTGATGATGTATTCAATGGTGTCAGGGCCCCTCTGATTATTGATCAAGGGGATTTTGACACCATTTTGCAGGAAATTTATAAAGTTTTGACAAATTAGTACAAGTGAGTACTTTGTAATATTTTAAAATATAAATTATAGGAGTGAAAACATGGATTTGGTTTTTACAAAGATGCATGGGTGTGGAAACGATTATATATATTTTAATTGTTTTGAACAGCAGATCAGCAATCCGGAGGAATTGAGCATTGTTTTGTCAGACAGGCATTTTTCCATTGGAGGGGACGGTATTGTTCTTATCTGCCCATCCGATGTCGCAGATGCAAAAATGCGCATGTTCAATATGGATGGAAGCGAAGGCAAAATGTGTGGAAATGCGGTTCGCTGTGTAGGGAAGTATCTATACGACAATGGAATGGTGAATTCCTCCAATATAACAATTGAAACACTCAGCGGGGTTAAAAACCTTGAAATGTTTATAAAAGATTTTAAAGCAGTTTCTGCAAAAGTCAATATGGGCAAGGCGGAACTTGAACCAAAGAAAATACCGGTTAATTTTGATGGAGAAAATGTGATAAGCAGACCGGTGAAAATCGGAGATAAAGAGCATGAAATTACCTGCGTTTCAATGGGGAATCCTCATTGTGTGATGTTTTGTGAGGATGTTGACGGAATTGAAATTGAAAAGGTAGGACCGGTTTTTGAGAATTTCGAACTGTTTCCTGAAAGAATCAATACCGAGTTTATAAAAGTTATTGATCATAAAACGCTTCAAATGCGTGTTTGGGAACGCGGGAGCGGGGAAACTTTAGCGTGTGGAACAGGGGCTTGTGCTGCTGCGGTTGCGGCTTGCTGCAATGGTCTTTGTGAAAAAGGAGAAGACATCACAGTTAAGCTTAAAGGCGGAGACCTGGTTATTAATTATACGGATGAGGCTGTCTTTATGACAGGCGAAGCAGTGAAAGCTTTTGAGGGGGTAGTTGCGATATGACAAAATATATTTTTGTGACAGGTGGAGTTGTTTCCGGTCTTGGAAAGGGAATCACAGCGGCTTCTTTAGGAAGGCTTTTAAAGGCAAGAGGACTTAAAGTTGCGGCTCAAAAATTGGATCCATACATAAATGTTGACCCTGGAACCATGAGCCCATATCAGCACGGGGAAGTGTATGTAACAGAAGACGGCGCAGAAACCGATTTGGACTTAGGGCATTATGAGAGATTTATTGATGAAGACCTTAATAAATATTCCAATCTTACGACAGGAAAAGTTTATTGGAACGTATTGACCAAAGAAAGAAACGGAGAGTACTTGGGGGAAACAGTTCAGGTTATTCCTCATATTACCAATCAAATTAAAGAGTTTATTTATTCGGTTGGACAAAATTCCCATGCCGATATCGTGATTACGGAAATTGGCGGAACCACAGGTGACATCGAAAGTCAGCCGTTTATTGAGGCAATCAGACAGGTTTCACTTGAGGTTGGGCATGAGAACTGCTTGTTTATTCATGTTACATTGGTTCCTTATATCAAGAGCTCAGGTGAGCATAAATCCAAGCCAACTCAGCACTCAGTTAAGGAATTGCGTGCGGTAGGAATCAACCCGAATATCATTGTTACAAGGTGTGACGAACCGATTGATGAATCAATCAAACAAAAAATATCCTTGTTCTGTAATGTAAAAAGTGATTGTGTCATTGAAAATATTACGCTTCCGGTTCTATATCAGGCACCAATCATGTTGGAGGAAAATAATTTTTCTGAAATCGTATGCCGCGAGCTTTCTCTTAACTGTAAAAAAGGTGATATGACCGAATGGATGGAGATGCTGAACCGTATAGAGAATACTCAAAAACAGGTGAAGATAGGACTTGTAGGGAAGTATGTAAAGCTTCATGATGCTTATTTATCTGTTGCAGAAGCACTGCGCCATGGTGGGTATGAGAATGGTGCGAAAGTGAAAATCAAATGGATTGATGCGGAAGATGTAAACGATGATACCGCAAAAGATATTTTGAACGATTGCGATGGGATTCTTGTTCCTGGCGGCTTTGGAGACAGAGGCATTGAAGGGAAAATTTCTGCGGCGAGATATGCAAGAGAAAATAACGTTCCTTATTTGGGAATTTGC
>JARBTU010000262.1 GCA_029240015.1 Oscillospiraceae bacterium
TAAAGATGGGCTGAAGTTTTCAGATAATAGCTCTGTAAGCGCGGGAGATGTTGTTTATTCGGCAAATCAAGCGAAAAGTTCCAAGCTTTATTCAAAGCGTTTGCAAAACGTTTCCTCTGTTTCTCAGGACGGGAACAAGAAGATTGTTTTTTCTTTAAAAAGAGAAGACCAAAAATTTGCGAATTGCCTTGACTTTCCGGTGGTAAAAAACAATACCGCACAGTATAAAGGCGGTCATCCGACTGGTTCAGGGCGATATAAGCTTTCAGGCACTTCCGGCAGCCCAAGCCTTGTATATAACATTTTGTGGAACCCAAACAAAAAGCCGAAATTTAGCAAGATTCCGCTTGTTACCACCCCGGCTGAAGAAGCGATTATAACAAGTGTTAAAACGGGATCGGTTGCGATGATGTTTTCCGATCTGAGCGATGGAGAAATCGGGGGAATCGGTGCGACTACTGAGCCGGTGAACCTCAATAATCTTGTTTATTTGGGAATAAACGCCAATAAAGGAGTTTTGAAGGACGCAGAGTTCAGGCAGGCGATTTCTTATGCGATAGATCAAAACACCGTGTTGTCTAAAGGGTTCGTCGGACGAGGCGTTGCAACATACCTTCCTTACAACCCGCTTATGAACATCGGAGAAGAACTTTCTGACAAATATTTTATAGGCTACAGCGAAACCAAGGCGAATAAACTGCTGGATGAGTTGGGATATGAAAAAAGAAATGCTGGCGGTATTCGACTTGACAAAAACAAGCCAATTGAATTAAACTTACTGATAAACAAACAGAATAATTATAAAAAAATGACTGCGACCGGTCTACAAGCGATGTTAAAAGAAGTTGGTATCGGCGTGAATATTATATCGGAAGATAAGTTTTCTTCCTTTACATCCAAAGTGAACCAAAAGAAATTTGACCTTTATTTAGGCGAAACCAAGCTTTTGAACAACATGGATATTACAGAGTTTTTCACGAGTTCAGCTTTATCTGTGGGAATTACCAAAAAAAGCACACTTTTGGAGGCTTATAAAAAATATCAGAATAAAAGTGAAAAATATTCTTATTTTGCCAAAGAGTTTTCAGAACAGGCTCCTTTTGTGCCACTTTTGTTTAGAAGTGGAATTGTGGCATATAACAATAATATAAAGACCGATATAATTTCGACCCCGTCAGACATATTCTATAATATAACCGATTGGAAATAAATCTGCTCATATTTTAAGGAGGCTGCTGTTTTATGGTAAGATATGAAAACCATCTTGGAAGAATTGATATATCAAATGATTTTTTTATCAATCTTGTTGGTGCCGCCGTTACAAATTGCTTTGGGGTTGCGGGAATGGCCACCACCAATGCAACGCAAGGGTTTAAGAACTATCTCAACTCCATTCCTTTCTTTGGAAAGAAAGGGGTTCCTGAAAAAGGCATTCGTATCAGATATACAAAATCCAAGCTGATTGTTGACCTCCACATTATTGTGACTTACGGGACAAATGTTTCCGCAGTTGTAAAAAGCATTATGAACAAAGTAAAATATGCGATTGAAGAGGTTTCCGGGTGATAAGCGGACAGTTGCTCCGGGACAGTATGGTTTCGGGGGCTAATAATATCGCAAACTATAAACAACAAGTAGACGAACTCAATGTTTTTCCTGTGCCCGACGGTGACACAGGGACCAATATGTCGATGACGATTGGTGCCGCCAAGGCGGAACTTTTAAGGCTTGACAATCCAACCGCGTCTCAGACCGCGGATGTTGCGGCGTCTGCACTTCTGCGCGGTGCGAGAGGGAATTCGGGCGTAATCCTTTCTTTGCTGTTTCGTGGGTTCTCCCGCGGGCTCAAAGACAAAGAAAGTGCAAACGGTGCAGATCTTGCTTTTGCTCTTTCGACGGGAGTGGAAGCGGCGTACAAAGCGGTAATGAAGCCAACCGAAGGAACCATCCTTACCGTTGCACGGCTTGCCGCAGAAAAAGCAACCGAAGCCGCAAAAGAAACAAACGATGCGGTTACCATCTTTGACATCATTGTAGAAGAAGCTAAAGTTGCGTTGGAACAAACACCGGAGCTGCTCCCTGTGCTCAAAAAAGCAGGAGTTGTGGACGCAGGCGGAAAAGGCTTACTTGTTATATTTGAAGGAATGCAAAAAGTATTCCATGGCGAAGCGATTATTGAGCCCGACAAAAAGTCCGAACCGGTGACTCCGGTTGTTATGACCGTGAGGAATGCCGCGGCGGAATATGACGGAGAGATTACCTTTACCTATTGCACTGAGTTTATTGTAAATAAATCAGATAAAGCCAAAGCGGCACTTGCGTTAAGGGCTTATTTGGAATCGATTGGTGACAGCGTGGTGGTCGTGGATGACGACACCATTATTAAAGTCCATGTTCATACGAACAATCCTGGCAACGCGTTGCAGGAAGGGCTTAAATTCGGAATGCTGACCAACATGAAAATCGAAAATATGCGTGAACAGCATGAAAATAAAGTATATGAAGCGAAACAAATGGCAGAAATGGATGAATATGTTCCGGTTGATCCGGAGCGTGCATTTGGATTTGTTGCGGTTGCCGCAGGGCAGGGATTGCATACCCTGTTTGCGGATTTGGGCGTAGACAAAATTGTAAGCGGCGGGCAGACCATGAATCCATCCACCGATGATATCCTGAGGGCGATACACGCGGTGCCTGCGAAAACCGTATTTGTTTTGCCGAACAACAAAAACATTATCATGGCTGCGGAACAGGCTGTGAAGCTAGCAGACAGAAGAGTGTGTGTTTTGCAGACCCGAACGATTCCGCAAGGGTTGTCAGCCATGCTGGCTTTTGACCCCGAGCTCTCGTTTACAGATAACAGGCTGAACATGACCAAAGCGCTTGATCATGTGTCCACTGGGCAAATTACTTTTGCAGCAAGAGATTCCGACTTTGACGGACACAAAATCAAAGAAGGCGAAATTCTTGCACTGGAAAACGGAAAGCTTGGCTTTACAGAAAAAGACGTGACCAAGGCGCTTGTGAAACTGACCAATAGGCTTGTTAAGCGCGACAGCAGTTTTGTTACGGTGATTTATGGCTCGGATGTGACGGACTCTCAAGCAGAAATTGCGTATGAAGCAATTAGAACCAAGGTCGGCAACGATATTGAGATTAATTTGGTAAACGGCGGCCAACCAGTGTATTATTACATTGTTTCTGTTGAATAACAAAGGCTTTATACAGTCTGTAACTTCTTTTGGGAGGAGTTTACAGACTGTTTTGGTATTTGATGATAGTTTGATTGAAAAATCACGATATCTTACGATGTGATACTCTAAATTTTAAAACAACATGGTGACTGTTATGAATGACATCTTAAAAAATAACATTCAATATTTAAAAGGCGTTGGCAGTAAAAAGGCGGAAGCCTATCAAAAGCTCGGGCTTAGTACCATTCAGGATTTGCTGCGCTTTTATCCGCGGACTTATCTTGATTTTTCCGAACCTGTTTCGATTTTTGATGCTATCGTAGGGGACACGGTCATCATTAAGGCGACGGTTTTTAAAAAACAACCCGAACAGAGAATCCGCAAAGGCATGTCCATTTTTAAAGCTTTTGTCACTGACCATGTTCAAAATATGACCATCACGATTTTTAACAGCAAGTATTTATATGACAGTTTGGAATTTGGACAAACCTATTATTTCTATGGGAAAATCAGCGGAAATTCTTTCAGAAAAGAGATGCAATCGCCTGTATTTCTGCCTGCAGATACCAAAGAAATTGTTCAGCCGATTTATCACCAGACTGAAGGGCTTTCCTCAAAGTTGATTCGGAAGAATATGA